>JAFLDX010000220.1 GCA_017302215.1 Lysobacterales bacterium | reverse complement strand
ACAGCGCGTCGAGGTGTGCCGTGGCGGCATCGCTGCGCTCGCCGGTCGGCAACGGCGAGCGCTGCGGATCGAGGTTGTCGAGCGCGCCGGCGGCGCGCACGCCGGGCACGGCCACGGCCTCGAGCAGGCGCACGATGGCGTGTGGCGGCAGCTCGGCGTCGCTGCGCACGAGCACGACGGTGTCGCCGTCGATGTCGACGGCCAGCGCGGCGAGCACGGCTTCGGCCGAGTCGGCCGCGAGTTCGGGATGGCGGCTCGCCCCGGCGACGGCGTGTGCGGCGCTTGCGCCGGCCAGCAGCAGGCGTGTTCCGGTCGGCAGTTGCGCCTGCACACTCGCCAGCCAATCGGCAGCGCAGGCGGCAGAACCGTAGACGCAGAGGCAGGTGCGGTCCGGAAGCGGTTTCTGCACGACGGGTCCGAACGGAAGCGGACGCGGATTATCGGGGAAGGGGCCGATCGCGGCTACTGCGCGAGCGCTGCCTTCCCGTACACTCGTGCCCGGTTTCCCCGCCCGCCCTACGGCTCCGATCCATCGCGTGTCCGCATTCTTCTCCCTGCTCCGGCGCGCGGCGCGCGTGCCGCTCCTGCTGCTGCTCGGCTTCCTGCCGGGCTTCCTCGGGCCCTACCTCGTCTACCTCGACGCCCAGGTGCGGGCGCGCTTCGACGACCTGAGCTGGCAGATCCCGAGCCGCGTGCTCGCGCGCCCGCTCGCGCTCGAGCGCGGCCTTCCGCTCAGCGCCGAGGCGCTCGTGCTCGAACTCGAGGCGTCGCGCTACCGCGTCGAGGAGGGCGCCGTGACCAGCGGCACGTATGTGCGCGACGGTGCGCGCTTCGTGGTGTCGCGGCGCGCCTTCACCGGCATCGATGGCAAGCAGCCGGCACGGCGCATCGCGATCGGCATCGCCGGCAATCGCGTCGGCAGCCTGGCCGATGCCGACAGCGGCGCCAGCCTGGCCACGGCCGTGCTCGACCCGGCGCGCATCGCGACGCTGTACGGCGCGGCGCAGGAGGAGCGCCGCGTGGTCCAGCTCGAGCAGTTGCCGGCCCTGCTCGTGGCCGGCCTGCAGGCCGTCGAGGACCGCAGCTTCAAGCACCATCACGGCATCGACGCGATGGCGATCCTGCGCGCCGGCTGGGCCAACCTGACCGCCGGTCGCGTCGTCCAGGGCGGTTCGACGCTGACCCAGCAGCTGGTCAAGAACCTCTACCTCGACCGCAGCCAGAGCGTGTTGCGCAAGGTCAACGAGGCCCTGCTCGCCCTGATCATCGAGTACCGCTACGACAAGCGGCGCATCCTCGAGGCCTACGTCAACGAGATCTTCCTCGGCCAGCAGGGCGGCCAGGCCGTGCACGGCTTCGCCGCCGCCAGCGAGTTCTGGTTCGGGCGCGATGTCGGCACGCTCGGCGCCGCCGACATCGCCCTGCTGGTCGGTCTCGTGCAGGGTCCGAGCTGGTACGACCCGCGTCGGGCGCCGCAGCGCGCGCTGGCGCGGCGCAACCTCGTCCTGCAGCAGTTCCTCGATACCGGCCTGATCGACGCGAAGGCGTTCGCCGCCGCCCGCGCACAGGGGCTCGGCGTCGCCGCCGCCGGCGCGTTGCCGCGCAACCGCTTCCCGGCCTTCCTCGATCTCGTGCGCGACCAGTTGCGCAGCGACTTCCCGGACGCCGATCTCAGCACGGCCGGCCTGACCCTGCATACCACGCTCGCGCCGTCCTCGCAGCTGCTCGCCGAGCAGGCGCTCGAACGCGCGCTGGCCGGTCTCGGGCGCAGCGATGCCGGCGTCGAGGCGGCCCTCGTCGTCACCGGCACCGCGGATGGCGAAGTGCAGGCCCTGATCGGCGGGCGCGATCCCGATGCGCCGGGGTTCAACCGCGCGCTCGAGGCGCACCGGCCGATCGGTTCGCTGGTCAAGCCGTTCGTCCATCTGGTCGCGCTCGCCCAGCCGCAACGCTATTCGCTCGCCTCGCTGGTCGACGATGCGCCGGTCAGCCTGCCGCAGCGCGACGGGTCGCGCTGGACGCCGAAGAACGACGACGGCGAGGTGCACGGCACGGTCAATCTCGTCGACGCGCTGGCCAACAGCTGGAACCTTGCGACCGTGCAGCTCGGCCTGCGTCTCGGCGTCGAGCCGGTGCGCGGCCTCCTGCAGTCGTTCGGTCTCGGTCGCGAGATCAATCCGAATCCGTCGCTGCTGCTCGGCGCGGTCGAACTGAGTCCGTTCGAGGTCGCCCGGCTCTACCAGTACTTCGCCGCCGACGGCCACGCCATGCCTCTGCGCGCGGTGCGCGGCGTAGTCGATGCAAAGGGCCGCACGCTGTCGCGCTACACGGTCAAGCCCGGTACGGGCGACTACGTCACCGCGGCACGCCTCGTCACGTTCGCGATGCAGCAGGTGGTCGACCACGGCACGGCGCGCGCGATCGGCGCGGCCGGCCTCGGCGACCTGCATGCGGCCGGCAAGACCGGCACCAGCGATACCCAGCGCGATGCCTGGTTCGCGGGCTTCGACGGCAGCCGGCTCGGCGTGGTCTGGATCGGTCGCGACGACAACAAGCCGACCGCCTTGTACGGCTCGACCGGTGCGCTCAAGGTGTGGATCGAGCTGTTTCGTCGCCTGCCGGGTCGCGAACTGCAACTGCCGACGGACGGCCTCGAGTACGCGTGGATCGATCCGGCCAGCGGCAAGCGCAGCGACCGTGTCTGCAGCGGTGCGCGCGAGCTGCCGTTCGCGCAGGGCTACGTGCCCGAGGAGCGCGAGGGCTGCGCGATGGACCGCCTGCGCAGCTGGTTCGGTGGCGGCACCGAAGCAGGTGCTGCACAACCGACGCCGGGGCGCGGGGAGTGACGCGCGTCGCTGAAGGCGATCGCCGCGCCGCCGACGCGGACCTGCGCGCGTGGCTGCGAGGCTGCCCGGTACGGCCTGCGCATTCCTGCGCGTGCCGGTTCGGCGGTATAACCGCGTGATCCTCCCGACCCGAGCGAATTCGCCCCTGCCATGCCCGAGATCAAGATGAACCGACATGTCGCACCGTGCGCGGTGCTGGCCGTGCTGCTGGCCTCCTGCTCGTCGCGCGCACCCGATGCACCCGCGATGGCGACCCGACCCGATCCCGACCGCGAGGCCGCGGTGCGCGCGATCCGCGCGATCGTCGACGAGGCCGATGCGGCGCTGCAGGTGACCCCGTTGCGCGATCCGGCCGTCGAGGGCTTCCTGCGCCAGGCCGACGAGGCCGAGAAGCAGCGGCGCTACGACGACGCCTTCGCCGCGATCGGGCGCGCGCGCAAGCTCGCCCCGGACGCGCCGGACCTGATCCAGCACGAAGCCGAGATCGAGTTCCTGCGCGGCCACTACCAGCAGGCCGAGAAGCTCGCCTGGGAGAGCTTCAAGAAGGGGCCGCAGGTCGGCGTGCTGTGCGCGCGCAACTGGCAGACCTCGGTCGAGGCGCGCAAGGTGTTCGACGATCCGGTTTACCGGGCCACCGCGGAAGCGAACCGCGACAAATGCAAGGTCAAGCGGCCGGTGCGTCTGTAGGACGCACCGGAACGCGCCGCGCGTGGACGAATCGGTGGAGGCATTGCTCGGGCCGGACGGTCCGTTTGCACGCGAGGTGCCGGGCTTCGTGCCGCGCGCCGTGCAGCAGGCGATGGCCGGCGCCGTGGCTGCCGCGATCGACGAACGCCACGCGCTCGTCGCCGAAGCCGGCACCGGCACCGGCAAGACCTTCGCCTACCTCGTGCCGGCGCTCGTCTCGGGCAGGCGCATCATCGTCTCGACCGGCACCAAGGCGCTGCAGGACCAGCTCTTCCATCGCGACCTGCCGCGCGTGCGCAGCGTGCTCGGCGCGCGCCTGTCGGCCGCCCTGCTGAAGGGACGCGCCAACTACCTCTGCCTGCATCGCCTCGACCAGCTGCGCAAGGACGGTCGCCTGGCTTCGCGCGAGGAGGTCGCCCGGCTCGGAGCGATCCACGCGTGGTCGACGGCGACCGCCAGCGGCGACCGTGCCGAACTCGCCGAAGTGCCCGAGGACTCGCCGTTGTGGCCACGCGTGACCTCGACCACCGACAACTGCCTCGGCAGCGAATGCCCGATGTTCGCCGACTGCTTCGTCGTGCGCGCGCGCCGCGCCGCGCAGGAAGCCGACCTCGTCGTGGTCAACCACCACCTGCTGTTCGCCGATCTCGCGATCAAGCAGGAAGGTTTCGGCGAGATCCTGCCGGGCGCGCATGCGTTCATCCTCGACGAAGCGCACCAGATTCCCGAACTGGCCGGACAGTTCTTCTCGATCAGCCTCGGCATGCGCCAGCTCGGCGAGCTCGCCCAGGACACGCTCGCCGAGTGCGCGGGCGTGAGTGGCGCGCTGGCCTTGCTGCAGCCGGCCCTCGACCCGCTCATGCCGGCCCTGCGCCGCCTGCGCCTCGAGTTCGAGCGCCTGCCGGCCAAGGGCGCCTTCAGCGTGATCGAGGGTGACGCCGCCGTGATGCGCGAACTCGATGCGCTGCGCGATGCGCTGGCCGGTCTGGCCGACGCGCTCGAGCGCCACGCCGAGCGCAGCCGCGGTCTCGCCGCCGTGCACGAGCGCGCGCTCGGCTTCGCCGCACGCCTGGCCCATCTGCTCGACGGCAACGCGCGCGATGCCGTGCACTGGTACGAAGTGTCCGCGCACGGGTTCATGCTGCACGCGACGCCGCTCGACCTGGCCGGTCCCTTGCGCGAACTGCGCGAGCAGAGCCGCGCGGCCTGGATCTTCACCTCGGCGACCTTGTCGGTCGATCGCCGTTTCGATCATTTCTCGCGCCAGCTCGGCCTCGACGACCCGCACACGCTCGCCCTCGACAGCCCGTTCGACTACGCGCGGCAAGCGCTCGCCTGGTTGCCGCCGGACCTGCCCGAACCGAGCGATCCGGCCTACACGGATCGCGTCGTCGATGCCGTGCTGCCGGTGCTCGAGGCCTCGAACGGCCGCGCCTTCCTGTTGTTCACCTCGCATCGCGCGCTGCGCCGCGCCGCCGAGCGGCTCGAAGGGCGCGTGCCGTATCCGCTGTTCGTGCAGGGCACGGCGCCGCGCCATCGCCTGCTCGAGGAGTTCCGCGCGTCCGGCAACGGGGTGCTGCTCGGCGCGGCGAGCTTCTGGGAGGGCGTCGACGTCGCCGGCGAGGCGCTCGGCGTCGTCGTCATCGACAAGCTGCCGTTCGCCGCGCCGGACGATCCGGTGCTGGTGGCCCGCCTCGAGGCCTTGCGCGATGCGGGCCTCAATGCATTCACCGAGTGGCAGGTGCCGAATGCGGTCATCGCGCTCAAGCAGGGCGCCGGGCGCCTGATCCGCGACATCCACGATCGCGGCGTGCTCGTGCTGTGCGATCCGCGCCTGAGCACCAAGGGTTATGGCCGCCAGTTCCTCGCCAGCCTGCCGCCGATGCCGCGCACGCGTCGCCTCGACGACGTGCGCCGCTTTCTCGCGGACGGTGCATGAGCCGTGCCGGCGACCGCCTGGCCGGGCTCTCCGCCGCGGCGCGCGCGCTGGCCGGCGAGGCGACCGC
>JAFLDX010000219.1 GCA_017302215.1 Lysobacterales bacterium | reverse complement strand
GCTGCGCGGCGAGCACGACGCCCCAGGCCGCGGCGATGCCGATCGCCGGCGCACCGCGCACGGCGAGGTCGCGGATCGCCTGCGCCACCTCGGCAGCCGTCGAGCAGTCGAGGTAATCCTCCACGAACGGCAGGCGCCGCTGGTCGAGCAGGCGAAGGCGGTCACCGCGCCACAGCACGGCGCGGATCGAGTCATGGGTGGAGCGATCGTCGGCCATCGGCGAAGGATAGCCGAGAGCATGCCGCGCCGGCGCGACGCCATGACGCGCGCCTGCGGCACGAAACCGCGCCGAAACGAGCGCAAGCGTGCGATTCTCCTCGGATTCTGCAAGATCGTTGGCTACGCTGGCGACCTGCGTGCCGGCCCCGGCCGGCGTCCCCGTTGCGGAGGAAACGATGAACCCGATGCGCCACCTTGCCGCCGTCCTGCTGCTCGCGGGCGCATGCCTGCTGCATGCACCGCGTGCACAGGCCCAGGACCTGTACGACACGACCGTGCTGCGCACGTTCGCCCTGACCTTCCACGATGCCAACTGGCAGACCCTGCTGCGCAACAACTACAGTTCGGCGACCAACATCCTCGCCGACCTCGTCGTCGACGGCGTCACCTATTCCGACGTCGGCGTGCGCATCCGCGGCAACACCTCGTACACGTCGCTGCCGGCCGGATCGGAAAAGTTCTCGCTGAAGATCGAGATGGATTTCGTCGATCCCGAGCAGAAGCTGATGGGTTACACCACGCTGAACCTCAACAACGGGTTCCACGACCCGACCTTCATGCGCGAGGTCACCTACAACAACTTCGTCGCGCGGTTCATCCCGAACCCGCGCGCGAACCATGCACTGGTCACGCTCAACGGCGCCAACTGGGGTGTCTACATCAATGTCCAGCAGCCGAACAAGGCGATGCTGCGCGACTACTTCGAGAACGAGGACGGCGTCCGCATCAGCTGCTCGAACAACCCGAACGGGCCCGGGCTCGCCTACAACGGCGCGAACGCGTCCGGCTACACCGCCTACGAGGTCGACAACGACGGCGGCCTCGCCAACCCGATCGTCACGGCGCTGATCCCGGTGACGCAGGCCCTGTCGAACGGCGCCGTGGCGAACTGGCCGACCACCATCGACACGCTGTTCGCGGTCGATCCGTCGATCTGGTCGGTTGCACTCGAGAACCTGCTGACCGACGACGACAGCTACGTCAACAAGGGTTGCGACTTCAACACCTACCGTGACCCGCTCGACAACCGCCTGCACCTGCTGCAGCGCGACGCCAACGAATCGTTCCTGGCCAGCACCTGGGCAATCAACCGCAACTTCACCGCCACCAACAAGCCCGTGCTGAGCCGCGTGCTGTCGGTCGCCGAGCTTCGCCAGCGCTTCATGTCGCACTACCGCGTCGCCAGGCGCGACCTGTCGTGGGCTTATTTCGAGCCGATCATCACGGCCCAGCGCACGCTCATCGACGCCGCCGTGCAGGCCGATCCGAAAAAGCTCTACACCTACACGCTGTTCCAGAACAACATGACGAGCACGGTGACCCTGCCCTACTCGGGCCCGGCCGGCGGCACCGTGGTCGGCCTGCAGCAGTTCGTCAACGAACGCGCGACGTTCCTCAACGGCAATGCCGAACTCGTCGCGCGCGGCCCGACGATCAGCAGCGCACAGGCGTCCGACGACACGCCGAACCCCGGCAGCGCGGTGACGGTCACGGCGAGCGTGGCCTCGTCGGGCACGGGCATCAACAAGGTCGAGCTGTTCTATCGCCCGGACCGCGGCGCGCCTTACCAGCGCCTCGGCATGCTCGACAACGGCGCCTCGGGCGACGGCGCGGCCGGGGACGGCGTGTACGGCGTCGTGCTGCCGACCACCGGTTCGCCGGGCCAGCGCATCGACTGGTACGTCGCCGCAACGGCGACCAACACCTACGCCTCGGTCGAGTTCCTGCCCGAGCTGACGGAGCGCGGCCCGAACACGATCAGGTACACGTTCGGCTCGAGCGGCGGCATGCGCATCACCGAGTGGATGTACGCCGGCACGAGCGGCGAGTTCATCGAGTTCACCAACCGCTCCGATGCACCGATCGACATGACCGACTGGAGCTTCGACGACAACAACGCGACAGCGGGTGCCTTCGACCTCGGTGCATTCGGCACGGTCCAGCCCGGCGAGTCGGTGATCCTGACCGAAGCCGTGGCGGCCACGTTCCGCACGGCCTGGAACCTGCCGGCTTCGGTCAAGGTCATCGGCGAACTCGGCGTAGCCGGCGGCAACAATCTCGGCCGCAACGACCAGATCCATCTCTACAACGCCGCGGGCGACCTGCAGGACGAGCTCAACTACGGCGACGAGACCTACGCCGGCTCGATCCGCACGCAGAACAGGAGCGGCCAGCCACCGTGCGCGGTGGTCGGCACCAACGACGTGCTGCAGTGGCAGCTGTCGGCGGTCGGCGACAGTTTCGGCTCGTGGGCCGCAACGACCGCCGAAGTCGGCACGCCGGGCCTGTACTCCGCCTGCGCGGCGAGCGACATCATCTTCCAGGACGGTTTCGATCCGTGAATGCGCCGTCCGGTGGACCGCCGTCGCGGCGGTTCACCGGCGCGCGCACTGCATGGCCGGACGACAGCAACGGGTTGCCGAACGCGATTGCGTGATGCGGTTGCGTGATGCAGCTTTAGGAAGCGGCTCCAGCCGCGATGCTCCTTCCTTGCAAGGTTGTACAGCCGAAGCATCGCGGCTGGCTTTCAACAGTCGCAGGGCTGGTCAGCCGCTTCCTACAGTGTCTCCTGCGCGGTACCGCGCGGCGAGGCGAAGTCGAGTCCGTTGAAGCGTTCGACCGGGCGCGCGAGCGCGGCGGCGATCACCTCACGCGAGCCTTCGATGACGAGCCGCCGACGCGCGCGGCTCGCCGCGGTGTAAAGCCATTCGCGTGTCAGCAGCGGATGCGGCTTCGACGGCAGGACCAGGTCGACGGTGTCGAACTCGGACCCCTGTGCCTTGTGCACGGTCATCGCGTAGGCGCTTTCGAACACCGGCAGCTGCGCCGGCACGCAGGCACGCAGTTCGCCGTCGTTGCGCGCGAACCAGGCGCGCAACGGCGCTGCCGGCGCTTCACCGAACAGGATGCCGACGTCGCCGTTGTAGAGGCCGAGTGCCGCATCGTTGCGCGTGACGAGGATCGGCCTTCCGGCGTGCAGCGTGTCGCGCGCTTGCGCACCGTGCAGAGCCGTCCCGACCGCGAGATTGAGGCCGGCCACGCCACTGGGTCCTTCACGCAGCGCGCACAGCAGGCGGAAGCGCCCGAGCGCCGCGAGCGCTTCGCCCGGCGTGCGCGCAGCGAGCAGGTCCGCATGCGCGGCGCGCAGCGCGGCAACGCCCTCGGCGCCGTCGAAACGGCGCGGTGCGGCATGCCAGGTGATGTCGTCGCTGCCGGCGAGCACGTCGAACACGCGCTCGGCATCGCCGAGGCGGATCGCGCGGACGAGGCGCGCGATGCCCGAGTCGCCACCGAACCGGCGCGGACGTTCAAGCCGCACGATGCCGTCGGCAAGCGTCGTGCGCGAAGCATCGACACGGACCTGTTCGCCCGATGCGGCACCGATCCAGCGAGACGCCCCGGGCGAGAACGTGTTGTCGTGGTTGCAGGTCGCGAGTGTCGCCAGCACGGCGCCATTCTCGACTGCCGGCAGCTGGTCCGGGTCGCCGAGCAGGATCAGGCGCGCCGATGCCGGCAACGCGCGCAGCAGCCTTGCCATCATCGGCAAGTCGACCATCGAGCCCTCGTCGACGACGAGCACGTCGAGATCGAGCGGACGGGCGCGATCGTGGCGTGGATCGACGGCCTGGGGACGAAAGCCGAGCAGGCGATGCAGGGTCGTGGCCTCGTGCGGCAGGCAGGCGCGCAGTTCACTGCCGGGATCGAGCGCGTCGAGACCGGCCCTGACCGACTCGCCGAGGCGCTGCGCCGCCTTGCCGGTCGGCGCGGCCAGCGCGATGCGCAGCGGCGACGCGGCGAAACACTGGAGCAGGACGAGGACGCGCAGCACGGTGAACGTCTTGCCGGTTCCGGGCCCGCCGCAGATCACGGCGAGCGGTGAACGCAGGGCGACCACGGCGGCAACGCGCTGCCAGTCCGTGCCTTCGTCCGAAGCCGGAGGAAGCAGGCGATCGAGTTCGGCGCGCACGCGTGCCGGATCGGGCAGCGCCGCGACGAGCGCGGCGCGCGCGCGCAGGTCATCCTCGATCTCGCGCTCGTAACGCCAGTAGCGACGCAGCCAGGCACGTCCGGCTTCGACGACGAGCGGCGTCTGGACGTCTTCTGCGCGACCGATGAATGGTGCGGCAGGGATCGGCGCATCGAGCAGGTCGATCACGCGCGCCGCTTCGGCGGCGTCGGCAAACAGCGCATGCGCGTGCGCGCGCAACAGGGACGCGTCGAGACCGCTGTGCCCCTGCGCGACGGCCCAGCTGGCCAGTGCGGCGAGCAGCAGGGCGTCGTCGTCGGCCGCCGGCCAGGCCGAATGCAGGGCTTGAGCCAGGGCGATGTCGAGCGCGGCAAGTCCGCCTTCGCGGCAACGGGCGAAGCCGATCATGGGCCGCCTCCCGCACACCATGCGTCGATGGCATCGATCAGCGCGCGCGGCGGCCGGTCCGCATGGATGCCGTGGTCCTCGCCGCTGCCGAGCCCGCGCACGAACAGATACAGCGCGCCACCGACATGGGTGTCGTACGCATAGTCGCCGCCGAGTCGCGCGCGCAGGAAGCGCTGCAGGGCGACGAGGTAGATCAGGTATTGCAGATCGTAATCGTGCATGCGCACCGCGGCGGCCAGGCGCGCCGGCGCGTAGTCGGCCGGCGTCGTGCCGAGCAGGTTGGTCTTGTAGTCGACGACGTAGTAGAAGCCATCGTGGCGCAGCACGAGATCGATGAATCCGGTCATCAGGCCGGCGACTTCGTGGCGGCGCCGGGCCAGCTCGCCCGGTGCGCGCGCATGGGGCGGCGCGCCCGCGAGGATCGCATCGAGGGCGGCGAGGCGCGATCCGGGCAGCGGGAACAGGAACTCGAGTTCGCTCAGCACGTCGCCGCGGGCGAGCCCGGCCAGCGTGAACGAGGACGATGCGCCGGGCAGCGGCGCGCTTACGGTCGCGCGCGCCATGGCCGCGATGATGCGCGTTTCGGCCGCGTCGTAGCGGTGGTCGCGCGCGATCCGCGCGAGGTCGGCGTCGATGTTCGGCGCGGCCAGCGCGGCGAACGGCACGCGCTCGAGGATCTCATGCACGCAGTTGCCGAACGCGGCACCACGCGGCCACGGCGGGATCGCAAACGCGGCATCCGCTGGCTTGCCCGCATCGATCACGACCCCATCGACGCGTTCGATCTCGTCGTGGTCGGCGACCGGTGCATGCACGTTGCCGCCGAACAGGCGGCTGTAGCTCAGGGTTTCGAGGCGACGGTCGATCACCCCGTGAAACCGCGGTTCTTGCAGCTCGGGGACCGCAGCGGGCAGCGCGGCGCGGTCGATCTGCGGCGGGTCGGCCGCGAGTGGCTCGATGCGGATCGCGCCGCACGCGTCGTCGGCGAG
>JAFLDX010000218.1 GCA_017302215.1 Lysobacterales bacterium | reverse complement strand
CGCGGTCGCCCGGCTCGCGCTGCGTCGCGGCGCCTCGCGCCTGCTCGGCCGAAGGGGCTGACGAAGCGCAGCGCATGAGCCGCATGCAGGCGTGATGCCTGAGGGTCGATCTTTGCGACGATTCTCGAGCGGTCGTACAGCCGAAGCATCGCGGCTGGCTTGCAGCAGCCGCAGGGCTGGTCAGCCGCTCCCACAGGCCTCGTCCGAGCTCGCACTGCTCCCGTGGGAGCGGCTTCAGCCGCGATCTTTTCCCGCCGTGCGCCCGGCACCCTCCGAGCCCTGCGCCGGGCGGATCAATCGAAGCCGTTCGTGAAGATCAGGTCGGACGCGGCCGAATCGAAGCGCCACACGCGCCCGTTCTGGTGATCGACGGCATAGAGGTCGCCGTTCGCGCCCTCACCGAATCCCGACAGCGTGCCGTAGCCCGGCGCGATGCCCGACGCGCGCGTGACGAAGGTCCAGCTGCCGCCGCTCTCGGTGCCGATGAACAGCTCGCTGGAGCACGCGTCGGCGAACACGTAGTGGCCGCGGAACGGCGTGATCGGCCCGCGATAGCGGAATCCGCCGGTCACCGAACAGCGACTGTTGGCGTGCGAATACTCCATCACCGGCGCGACCGTTCCGGTCGTGGCGGGGCAGGTCGATCCGGACCCGCTCGGCCGTCCGGGATGCAGCCCCTCGCACTGCGGATAGCCGTAGTTGCGGTTGCCGCTGCTCGCGGCCGCGCGCTGGCTGATCTCTTCCCAGTTGCCTTCGCCGACATCGCCGACCCAGAGGTCGCCGGTCTGGCGATCGACGCTGAAGCGCCACGGATTGCGGAAGCCATACATCCAGATCTCGGCACAGGTGTTGGCGGTGGCCGCGTAGGGATTGTCCGCCGGGATCGCGTACTGGGCCGGCTGGCCCGCGGTCGCGCCGCACATGTTTGCGGCAGCCGAGGCCGTGGTCTGGCGCACGTCGAGGCGCAGGATCTTGCCCATCAGGTAGTAGGTCTGGTTGCTGATCGTCTTCTTCCAGAGGTGCTGGGCGAGATCGTTCGGATCGAACGAACCGGTACCCGAACCGGTGCTCCAGTACAGGAAGTTGTCCAGGCCGAAATGGATGTCGCCGCCGTTGTGGTTGTAGAACAGCGGGATGCGCATGATCTCGGTGTCGCTGCCCGAGAACGTGTTGGCGGCAGGGTTCGCGGTGACGAGGCGGCGCAGGATCTCTCCGCTCGCCCCGCTCGCCGTGTAGACGATGTAGAGCGTGCCGTTCGTGCGGAAATCGGGGTCGAAGGCCAGGCCGAGCAGGCCGCGCTCGACGTCACCGGTGTCGACCGAACGCGTGTAGTACGGCGTCGCCTGCAGCACGCCGTCCACGACCACGCGGATCTGCCCGCCGCGTTCGACGATGAACATGCGCCCGCTGCCGTCATTCGGGCTGCGGATCGCGACCGGGTCGGTCAGGCCCGACGATACGTAGGCAGTCAGGTGCAGGTCGGCGGGAATCGTCGCGTGGACCGAAGCCGCCATCAGCAGGCCCGGCACGATGCCGGTCAGGCAACGCAGGAAGAAAGAACGCGGATCCACGGGACACCGGTGGGCGGGGACGGGGGTGGCTAGCTTACCCGCGGCGCGAACGCCCTGCGCCCGCTCGCGGAAATTTCACCCGCGGGCCGATCGCCTCGCCGTCAACGCGCGCCACGCCGGAACAGCACGACCTCGAGGGTCTGGATCAGCACGAGCAGGTCGAGCATCAGGTTGTGGTTCTTGACGTAGAAGATGTCGTACTTGAGCTTTTCGGCCGCATCGGCCTCGGTCGCCCCGTACGGGTAGTTGAGCTGGGCCCAGCCGGCGAGGCCCGGCTTCACGCAGTGGCGCAGTTCGTAGTACCGGATCTTCTTCGCCAGTTCGGCCACGAACTGCGGTCGCTCGGGACGCGGGCCGATCAGGCTCATGTCGCCACGCAGCACGTTCCACAGCTGCGGCAGCTCGTCGATGCGCACCTTGCGGATGAAGCGGCCGGTGCGCGTGACGCGGTCATCGTGCTGGCTCGCCCATCGCGCCACGCCGTCCTTCTCGGCGTCGGTGCGCATGCTGCGGAACTTGATCAGCCGGAACGGCCTGCCGCGCTCGCCGACGCGCTCCTGGCTGTACAGGATCGGCGCGCCACGACCCGATTCGAGGCGGATCGCGAACGCGGCACCGAGCATCAGCGGCCAGCTCAGCAGCAGCACGACCGACGCGCCGATGATGTCGAACGCGCGCTTGCTGAACCGGCGCAGCGGCGACGCATCGAAGCCGTCCGAGAACACCAGCCACGACGGATCGATCAGGCCGAGCTTGACCTTGCCGAGCTCGCGCTCGAAGAACGTGATGAGGTCGATCACCGCGATGCCGTGCTGCTTGCACTCGAGCAGCTGCTCCATCGGCAGCATCCCGCGGCGATCGTCGGGCCCGACCACGATCTCGTTGATCTGCATGCGCCGCACGTAGTCGGGCAGCCGCTCGCCCGCACCGACCAGCTGATCGGCCGGCACGGCCGCCGTCTCGTTCGGCATCGCCACGAAGCCGATGACGTTGAAGCCGCGGCGATCGACGCGGCGGCGCATGCGCTGGTTGATCATCGCGGCGCGCGACCCGCTGCCGAGGACGAGGATGCGCCGCTTGAGTGCCTCCACGTCGATCAGGCGCATGAACACGGCACGAAACGCGAGCACGGCCGGGAAGCCGATCAGCAGCGAGATGCCGAGCACGCCCCGGCCGACGTAGAGCTGCGGAATCACGTAATAGAGCAAGGCGACCGCGCCACCACCCAGCGCGAAGCCGATGGCGTGGCGCGTGAACAGGCCGAACACGCTCTCGCGCAGGCGCGGCTGGTAAAGCCCGAGCGCGGCGAGCGCGCCGACCAGGACGACCGCGAACGCGATCGCGCGCGGGTACAGCCAGGCGCCATGCAGCGCGAGTTCCTCCGGCTGGTTCCAGTAGCGCGCATGCATGCCCGCCACCATCGACGCGACGAGCAACAAGCCCTCGCAGGCGGCCAGCAACACGAGCCAGCTCGCGCCCTGTTCGCGCAGAAACCGCACCATCGCTCCCTCCCCGAATCCGGGATTGTCTTGCGGCACCAGCGGCGCAGCCGGTGCGGGACCGGTACGGATGTCGACGGAGCTCATGGGCCGGTTCCAGGGGGATTCGGGCCCGTTCCGTGATGCGAATCCCATGCCAGCGTTCAGGTGCGGACCGCGGCAGAAATCGCACCAACCTCGTGTCGCGGCGCGCAAGCTGCGGATTCTAGCCGGTTTCCCATGCCAAACCCCAGCGACTGGAAACGTTTGCCATCGCCTCACGCCGATGCAGCCCGGCTCGGCCACGCGTTCGCCGCGGGCTGTCAGCAGTTGACGTGACGCGTCAGCCGCCGGGGCCTCTTGCCGCATCGAGCGCGGCGCGCGCGACGTTGCCCGCGCGGCGCCCGATATCCGCCTGCGCGGCGCCCGGAGCAGCGTTTATCATCGCGTCCGGCGTCGCCCTCCCGCGCGTCGCTTCTCCGATCCCTGCCGAGGTCCTTCCATGTGTGGAATCGTCGCCGCTGCGGCCGAGCGTGATGTCGTCCCGATCCTCGTCTCCGGCCTGAAGGCGCTCGAGTACCGCGGCTACGATTCGGCCGGCCTCTCGGTCCTGGCCGACGGCGAACTCGCCCGCGCGCGCACGGTCGGCAAGGTGCGCGAACTCGAGTCGCGCCTCGAATCGACGCCGATCGCCGGCCACACCGGCATCGCCCACACGCGCTGGGCCACGCACGGCGTGCCGAACGAGGCGAACGCGCACCCGCACCTCTCGACCGGCACGGTCGGCGTGGTCCACAACGGCATCATCGAGAACCACGCCAGCCTGCGCGCCGAGCTGCAGTCGCTCGGCTACCGCTTCGATTCGGACACCGACACCGAGGTGATCGCCCACCTCGTGCACCACCTGATGCGTGACGGACGCGGCCTGCGCGCATCGGTGCAGGCCGCCATCGCGCGCCTGCACGGCGCGTTCGCCATCGCCGTGATCAGCAGCGACCAGCCCGGCCATGTCATCGGCGCGCGCCGCGGCAGCCCGCTCTGCGTCGGCATCGGCATCGGCGAACATTTCCTCGGATCCGACGTGCAGGCGCTGATCAAGGTCACCAACCGGTTCGTCTATCTCGAGGAAGGCGACCTCGTCGAGATCACGCGCACGGCGATGCAGGTCTACGATGCGGACGGTCGCGAGGTCGAACGCCGCCTGCACACGAGCGAGCTGTCGGCCGATGCGGTCGAACGCGGCGAGTACCGCCATTACATGCTGAAGGAGATCTTCGAGCAGCCGCGCGCCATCGCCGAGACGCTCGAGGGTCGCATCGCCGGCGGGCGCATCCTGCCGAACATCTTCGGCGTCGATGCCGAGGACCTGCTCAAGCGCGTGCGCCACGTGCAGATCGTCGCCTGCGGCACGAGCTACCACGCCGGCCTCGTCGCGCGCTACTGGCTCGAAGGCCTCGCCGACATCCCGTGCAGCATCGAGGTCGCCAGCGAATACCGCTACCGCCATGCGGTCGTGCCGGCCGACAGCCTGTTCGTCGCGATCTCGCAATCCGGCGAGACCGCCGACACGCTCGCCGCCCTGCGCGAAGGCAAGCAGCGTGGCTACCTTGGTTCGTTCGCGGTCTGCAACGTGCCGGAATCGAGCCTCGTGCGCGAATCGGACCTCGTGCTGATGACGCGTGCCGGCCCCGAGATCGGCGTCGCCTCGACCAAGGCCTTCACGACCCAGCTCGGCGCGCTGGCCCTGCTCGTGCTCGAGCTCGCGCGCCTCAACGGGCTCGCTCCGGAGCGTTGCGCGCGCCTCGTCAACGACCTGTCGGAACTGCCGCGCCGCGTGGCCGACGCGCTCGAGCTCGAGCCGCAGATCGCCAAGCTCGCCGAGCGCTTCGTCAACAAGCACCACACCCTGTTCCTCGGCCGCGGCGTGAACTATCCGGTCGCGCTCGAAGGTGCGCTGAAGCTCAAGGAGATTTCCTACATCCACGCCGAGGCCTATCCGGCCGGCGAGCTCAAGCACGGCCCGCTCGCCCTCGTCGACGAGGACATGCCGGTCATCACGGTCGCGCCGAACAACCAGCTGCTCGAGAAACTCAAGTCGAACCTCGAGGAAGTCCGCGCGCGCGGCGGCGAGCTGTTCGTGTTCGCCGACAACGACGTCGAGATCAAGGACGACGGCGCGCGCGGCGCCGTGGTCAAGATCAACGCCGGTGGCAACCTGATCGCCCCGGCCGTGTTCACCGTGCCGCTGCAGCTGCTCGCCTACCACGTCGCCGTGCTGCGCGGCACCGACGTCGACCAGCCGCGCAACCTCGCCAAGTCGGTCACCGTGGAGTAGCCATGTCACCCCGCTCATGGATGGGCATCGGCCTGATCGTCCTGCTCGCCGCGCTGATCGTGGCGATGCTGCTGCCGCGCCACCGGAACGCGCGTGAGGACGACGCGCAACGGGTTGTCTCGAACGCAGCATCCGGCGACGCCACGGCGCGAACGGATCGAGTCGACTCCGCGCAGCGCGAGTCCGACACGGCTCGCGCTTCGTCCACCGCCATCAATGCCGATCTCCCGCGGGGCGCAGCCCGCGCTCCGGCTGCGACGCCGC
>JAFLDX010000217.1 GCA_017302215.1 Lysobacterales bacterium | reverse complement strand
GGCGCGGGCGCGACGCCGGACGGGTCAGCGCGCATCGGCGCCTCGAGCGCATCGAGGAAGGCGACCTCGGCCACGAGCCGATAGCCGAGCTTCGGCACCGTCTCGATGTAGCGCGGCGCCTGCGACTCGTCGCCGAGCACGCGACGCAGGTCGGTGATCGCCTGGGTCAGCACGTCCGGCGTGGGGCAGGTGCCGGCCCAGACGGCATCGAGCAGTTCATTGCGACCGACCGTCTGCCCTGCCCTCGTCGCCAGTTCGATCAGCACGGCCGCCGCCTTCGGCGTCAGGCGCTGGCTTTCCGGTGCATCGAGCAGGCGCAGCGAACCGATGTCGAGCACGTGCTCGCCGATGCGCAGGCGGCGATGGGCCATCGCCTGCAGGCGCGTCGAGCCGGGAGTCGCGGGCGGGGATGGGGCCGACATGCCGGCATGCTAGGGATGCTCCGATCCACTCCGCAAGCTCGGCACGAAGTGTCCGTGTGCGCGGCAGCGAACACGACCCGCGCGCCGCGACGCGCTCGACGGGCGCAAAAAAACACCGCCACGTGGGGGGTGGCGGTGTCGAGCGCGTCGCAACGCTTCCGAATGCCCGTACTGCCGGGCACCTGCATCGTCGCACCGACGCCGACCTCGCGTGTTGCCGCACTCGTGCACGCGCGTGACCGGTATTGCGCGTTCGCGCCGTCAACCGCCCTGCTGCAGCAGCGGCGGCAGAGGACAGTGCAGCGACGCGCAGATCGTGCGCAGCAGTTCGGCTTCGGCGACGCTGACCATGCCGTCGGCGCTGATCGCGCGGGTCAGGCCGCGCACGGCCATTTCCTTGCCGGCCGGCGCGAGCTGGTCGAGGCACGGCAGTGCGCGGTCGAGGACGAGCGACCAGTCGCCAGGCGGTGCGTACTCGGGCTTCACGTCGGGCAGCACCTCGTGCAGGCCGAGCGCATAGGCGCGGCGTGCGCCTTCGCTGTCCTCGTGGCCGTGTGCGGCCACGATCGCGAACACGTCGCAGAGCTCCGCACGCACGTGCGCCGGCTTCAGCCGCCCCATCACGCGCGTCTTCGCGGGCGCGAGCGCATCGACCACGAGCACGCCGACCAGACGCGCGAGACAGTATTCGTCGAGCCCGACGCGACCATCGGCCTCGATCAGCTGGCGCAGGGTGATCACGAACACCTCGAGCTGCGCGCGCGGCCGGCGTCGCAATGCAGGGAACGCGAGCGCGGCCAGCGGCAGCCGCTGCATCGGATGCAGGCGCGCGACGTGCGCGGCGAGTTCATCCACCCGGGCTGCGGTTCCCGCATCGTGATAGTGGGCGATCAGCTCGCGCTGGCGCCCGCGCACGCCTACGTCGCGGTCGACGACGAGCGCGAACACGAGGGGCATGGCATGGTCCTGCGCGGCAGCGGCGGCCGCGAGCAGCGGCGGGATCGTCAGGTTGAGGGCGGACGCCGTGTGGAAGTCGGCCGTATCGGGGTGGCCGACCTGGGCGACGACCTGACCGGGACCGATCGCAAGCTGCGCATCGGCGTTCGGGAGATGGGCCACCGTCTCGACCGGCGAGGCGCCGCGACCCGATCGCGCCGGCGCGAAGCCGGCCAGCGACACATCGTCACCCTCGGCTTCGCCGACGCGTCGCGGCTGTTCCCAGTCGGCGGCGATCGCGGCGAACTCGGCGGCGTCGAAGTCCGGCTGCAGGCGACGGATGCGATCGACCAGGGTCGGATGCGTGGCGAACAGGGTCGAATAGCCGACGCCATCGCCGAACAGCATGTGCGCGACTTCCTCGCCGTTGCCGGAAGCGAGCTTCGAACCGTCGGCGAGGCCGCCGATCTTCTTCAACGCGCCGGCGATGCCGTCGGCCTGGCGGGTGAACTGCACGGCCGAGGCGTCGGCGAGGTATTCGCGCTGGCGCGAGATCGAAGCCTTGATGATGCGCGCGAAGAACACGCCGATGTAGCCGACGATGACCAGCGCGATGCCGAGCACGGCGATCGCCGCACCGTCGCGACCGCGCCCGCCGGTTTCGGCGATCTTGCGCCCGACGATCGCGATGACGAGGATGCCGAAGGCCACGCCGAGCAGGCGGATGTTGAGGCGCATGTCGCCGTTGAGCACGTGGCTGAACTCGTGGGCGATCACGCCCTGCAGTTCGTCGCGGGTCAGCTTGTCGAGGCAGCCGCGCGTCACGGTCACCGCGGCATCGGCCGGCGTGTAGCCCGAAGCGAACGCGTTGATCGCCGCCTCGTCCTCGAGCACGAAGACCCCCGGCACCGGCACGCCCGAGGCGATCGCGATCTCCTCGACGATGTTGCGCAGGCGCCGATAGGCGAAGTTCGCGGTATCCGGAGTCACCGGAATCGCGCCGAGCTGCAGTGCGACGGCGCTGCCGCCTCCGCGCAGCGAGGCGATGCGATACAGGGTCGCGCAGCCGATCACGACGAGAACGCCGGCACTGGCCAGGGCGATCACGCCCATTCCGGGAAGGTGGCGACCCGTGCGTGCATCACCGGCGAAGCCGAAGGCGAGGGCGACGACGGCATCGACCGCGACGACGATGCAGAGCACGGCGAGCGTGAACAGCACGACCATGCGCCGCGTCTGCCTGCGCGCGCTTTCCTGGTGGGCGAAGAAGTTCATCGCCGGATGCCTGCGGGCCATCGCGCCACGGCTCGACGCCGGTGGCGCAGCGGCCGGCTCAGCCGAAGGACACCTTCACCGGCTGGCGCTTCTCGGGCGACTCGATCTCGAGCAGCTCGGCCGCCTGGAAGTGGAACATGCCGGCGACGATCGAGTTCGGGAACACCTCGCGCCGGTTGTTGTAGCCCATCACGGCGTCGTTGTAGGCCTGGCGCGCGAACGCGACCTTGTTCTCGGTCGAGGTCAGCTCTTCGCTGAGCTGCATCATGTTCTGGTTCGCCTTGAGGTCCGGATAGGCCTCGGACAGGGCGAACAGGCGGCCGAGTGTCTGCGAGAGCGCGTTCTCGGCGCCGGCGAGCTGCTGCATCGCGGCTGCATCACCCGGGTTCGCCTTCGCCGCGGACAGGCCGGACATGGCCGAGTTGCGCGCCTGGATGACGGCTTCGAGCGTGTCGCGCTCGTGCTTCATGTAACCCTTGGCCGTCTCGACGAGGTTCGGGATGAGGTCGTGGCGGCGCGTCAGCTGGACGTCGATCTGCGCAAAGGCATTCTTGTAGCCATTGCGTGCGGTGACGAGTCCGTTGTAGATCCCGATCGCGATGAACGCGAGAACAACGAGGATGGCCAGAACGATGATCAGGATCATTGCACCCCTCCGTGCGCTGCCTTTCGAACGTGTTTTCGACGTATGATTTCGAGGATAGCACGCGTTCGCGAACACCGATGGACCCGCTTTTGAAACGCTTTCTCGCCTGTTTCGCCCTTTCCGCAATCGTCATCTCTGCCGCCGCCGGCGACAGTGAAGCCGCGACCCGCAAGAAGAAGCAGGCGACCCTGCGTCCGGCCGCCAGCGCGCCGCGGCCCGAGCCGCCACGCGTCGATGCGCAGGCCATCGCACGCGACACCGCGCCGGTGGCCGCCGACTTCGCGCGCTGGGTCGAGAACCTCGATCAGTCCGGGCAGGTCGCCGGCCTTGCCGTCGCCATCGTCAAGGACGATGCCGTGGTGTACGAGCGTGCCATCGGCCATGCCGATTGGGCGACACGCGAACCGGTCACCGCGACCACGGTGTTCCGGCTTGCCTCGTTGTCGAAGGCATTCGCGACGACGTTGACCGGCCTGCTCGTCGAGGACGGCGTGCTCGGCTGGGACACGCGCGTGTCGGGCGTGCTGCCGACGTTTGCCCTGGCCGACCTCGAAGGCAGCCTGAAGCTCACCGTGCGCGACATCCTGAGCCATCGCGTCGGCCTTCCACACAACACCTACGACCGCCTCATCGAACAGGACGAGCCTTACCCGCTGCTGGTCGAGCGCCTGCGCGACGTGCCGCTGACCTGCTCCGTGGGCGACTGCTACGGCTACCAGAACATCGCCTTCAGCCTGATCGGCGACGTCACCTATGCGACCACGGGCGACTTCTTCTACCACCAGGTCGAGAAGCGCCTGTTCCACCCGCTCGGCATGACGACCGCGACCTACGGGCGCGATGCGCTCGAGGGATCTCCGGCCTGGGCCCGGCCGCACCGCCGCGTCGGCAAGAACTGGAAATCGTTCCTGCCGAACGAGACCTACTACCACATGCCCCCCGCGGCCGGCGCCAATGCCAGCCTGCGTGACATGGAGCAGTGGCTCGTCGCGCAGATGGGCGGCCGTCCGGACGTGCTGCCGGCCAGCCTGCTCGCCGAACTGCAGGGGCCGCTCGTGCGCACGCCGAACGACGTCGGCTCGACGCCGTGGCGACGCGCGCGCCTCCTCGATGCGAGCTACGCGCTCGGCTGGCGCGTGTTCGACTACGGGGGTGAACCGCTCGTGTTCCACGCGGGCGCGGTCCAGGGCTACCGGGCCGTGATCGGCTTCCTGCCGCGCCACCGCCTCGGCCTCGTCATGCTGTGGAACTGCGAATCGGCGGCACCGCATGGCCTGCTGCCGATGCTGCTCGACCGCTATCTCGGTCTGCCGCGCATTGACTGGGCCGACCTCGGCGGCGACGACCCGGAGGCCGGCGCGGGCGGCGGCTAAAACTTCGCCAAGTCGCCTTTTTTTGCCTTTTGTCCATCCCGCTGCGACCGCCCGATGCCGTAGCATGCGCGTTCAGGAACGCGAGACACGGGCCCGGGAGCGATTCGCTTGCTGATCGCCGAACAATTGATGCTGTTGTGCATCGATCCCGCCAGCGGCGGATTCGAGGCCTCGCGCAGTCATCTCGACATCGATAGCCTCGCCGCTGCCGCGCTTCTGCTCGATCTCGCCGAGCATCGCCGCCTGCGCTTCAATGCCGGCTTCGTCGCGATCGAAACCGACCTTCCGGTCAGCCACATGCAGTTGACGGCGGTGTCGCAGGCGCTCGCCGGCCACACGCTCGGGCTCGAGGCCGCGATCGACCTGATCGTCTCGCGCATGCCGGGCGTAGCGAACCAGCTGTTCGAAAGCCTGTTTCGCCGCGACATCCTGCATCGCGTGCGCGCAGGCTGGTGGCCAGGAGCCGCGCGCCGCTATCCGATGCGTTCGCTGCAGGCGCGCAACGAGGCGATCGCGCGCGTCGAGGCCGCGACCCGTCCCGTGCCGATGACCTTGCGCGGCACCGGACTGCTGCTGCTCGTCGAGGTGGGCGGTCGCCTCGCCTCCATCCTCGACGGCACCGCCCACGAAGCGGCGACCTCGCGATTGAACGACCTGACCTTCGTGCACGAAGGCGACAGTGTCGATGCACGCCTGCTGGCCAGTCTGCGCGACAGCCTGCTCGACTGACGCAGCTGCGATCGCCGCTCAGCCGTTGAGCTTGAACTCGATGCGGCGGCGCAGGGTCGAGCTGACCGGATTGCCATTCTCGAGGCGCGGCCGGTAGGTCGCGCGCTCGATCGAACGGATCGCCTCGCGATCGAACACGCGCGGCGGGTCGGAATTGACCACGCGCGCATTCGCCACGGTGCCTTCGGCGGTGACCGTGAACTCGACCTCGACCCAGCCTTCGGTGCGGTTGCGCGCGGCCTGCGGCGGATAGCTCGGTGCGGCGGCCGTCACCACCGTGGCGTCGCGCGTCGCGCCGGCGGCGGCCGGCG
>JAFLDX010000216.1 GCA_017302215.1 Lysobacterales bacterium | reverse complement strand
CGGCGCGAACGCGATGCCGTGCGCGCGCGTCCCGCGCAGCGCGAAGAACGCATCGCCGACGCGCGCCTGGCGCGAGTCGAGGCAGAGGCCGCGCACGATGAGATCGCCGGCCGCCGCGGGCAGCGCGGCAGCGGCGACGAGGTCGCGCAGGGGCAGGCTGGCGGTCATTGCGGCACGGCCTCCTCGTAGTTCGGCTGATCGGGCGGATAGTCCGGCGGCGGGCTCATCGGGCCGAGCGTGTGGCCCATGTCGGGCGATCCGGCATACCAGCGCTGCACGTTGTCGGGCGCGACATCGAGCAGGCGCATCGCTTCGTTCATGACCTTGCTGAAGACCGGCGCCGAGATCAGGCCGCCGTAGTAGACGCCGCCGCGACCGCCACCCGGATCGTGGATGACGACGACACCGACGAGGCGCGGCTGGCTGGCCGGCACCATGCCGGCGAACAGCGAGGCATAGCGCTTCTCGTAGCCGCCGCCGACGGCCCGGCGCGAGGTGCCGGTCTTGCCGGCGACGCGATAGTTGGCAACGGCCGCCTTGAGGCCGCCGCCCTCGGGGCCGACCACCGTCTCGAGCATCGCGATGACCTGTCCGGCGATGTGCGGGTCGACGACCGCGCTGTCCGGATTGGTCGCGCCCCTGACGAACCCGGGCTGGCGCAGGCGCCCGCCATTGGCGAGCGCGGCGTAGGCCTGGGCCAGCTGCATCGGCGTGACGCTGAGGCCGTAGCCGTACGAGATCGTCGCCTTCTCGGTCGGCCCCCAGACCTTCGCGACGGGCAGCAGGCCGGGCGACTCGCCGGGAAAGCCGCAACCGCTGACCTCGCCGAAGCCGAAGCGGTGGAACACGTCGTACATGTGGTCGGCGGTCATCGACATCGCCATCTTCGCCGCGCCGACGTTGCTCGACTTGGTGATGACGCGGGTGACGTTGATCGGGCCGAAATTGCGGATGTCGCCGATCGTGTAGCCGCCGGGCAGGGTCATCTTGCCGGGTGTCGTGTCGATCGG
Organism: Lysobacterales bacterium; assembly: GCA_017302215.1. Taxonomy (GTDB): domain Bacteria; phylum Pseudomonadota; class Gammaproteobacteria; order Xanthomonadales; family Rhodanobacteraceae; genus Dokdonella. The sequence goes on along the minus strand of JAFLDX010000216.1, from coordinate 4,695 downwards.
CGTGTCGGGTTTCCAGCGCCCGCTTTCGAGCGCAGCGACGACCGTGAACGGCTTCATCGTCGAGCCCGGCTCGAGCACGTCGGTGACGCCGCGGTTGCGCCGGAACGCCGGCTCCGCGCTGCCCTTCGCGTTCGGGTTGAACGACGGCTGGTTGACCATGGCCAGCACTTCGCCGTTGCTGACGTCGAGGATGACCATCGAACCCGACGATGCGTTGTGCTCGAGGATGGCCGCCTTGAGCTCGCGGTAGGCGACGTACTGGATGCGCCGGTCGATCGACAGCGTGAGATCGCGCCCCGGCTGTGCCTCGCGCACCATCTCGACGTTCTCGACGACATGGCCGAGGCGATCGCGGATCACGCGCTTGACCCCGGGCTTGCCGGCCAGCCAGTCGTCGAAAGCCAGTTCGAGGCCCTCCTGGCCACGGTCGTCGATGTTGGTGAAGCCGAGCGTGTGGGCGAGGATTTCGCCGCTCGGGTAGTAGCGGCGGAACGCGCGTTCGCTGGCCACGCCGGGGATCTGCAGGGCCAGGATCTCCTTCGCCGCATCGGGATCGACCGGTCGCTTGAGGTAGAGGAATTCCTTGTCGCGCCGCTGCAGCAGGCGCTCGGTCAGGACGTCGGTGCTGACACCGAGCGCCTTGGCGAGGCCGGGCAGCCGGTCCGGGTTGGCGAGCAGCTCCTGCGGGTTTCCCCAGATCGATTCGACCGGCGTCGACACCGCCAGCGGCTCGCCGTTGCGGTCGAAGATCGTGCCGCGCGAAACCGCGATCGGAATGTCGCGCAGGTAACGCGCGTCGCCCTGGTCCTGGTAGAAGTCCTTGCGCACAACCTGCAGGTCGACCGCGCGCACGACCAGCGCGGTCGAGGCGAGCACGAGCACCATCAGCACGGTGTAGAGGCGTGCGCGCAGGTTGGCCGGCTTGCCGCGCTTGCCGGCGTTGGCGGGCTTCATGGCGTCACCCGCGGCGCACGCACGCGCACACCGTCCCGCGCAGGCACGCGAGACGGTTCGCGCCCATGCAGGGCGACTCCGGCACAGACTGTCCTTGCGGCCAGGCTACCGTTCATGACTGTGAGTTTCCCCCTCACTGCCGTTTCAACGCCTTGTGACGACCATCTCCGCGGAACTCGGCGAAACCATGCCGAGGCGTCCGCGTGCGATCTGTTCTATTCGGTTGTTCTCGGCCCAGGTCGCCTGCTCGAGTTGCAGGCGCCCGAACTCGAAGTTGAGGTTGTCGCGTTCGTTGGTCAGCCGGTTCAGTTCGATGAAGTGGCGCCTGCCCTCGTGGCGCGCGTAGACGACGCCGATCGAGCTCGCGATCACCGCCGCGACGAGAACCAGCAGGGCGACCGCTCGCAGCTTCACGAGCGCTTCTCCGCCACGCGCAGCACCGCGCTGCGCGCGCGCGGGTTGCGCGCGAGCTCCTCGTCGCCGGCAAAGCGCTTCGAGATCGCCACGAGCGGACTGGCCGGAACGTCCACCGGCGGCAGGTTGCGCCGGTTGAGCGGCGTCGCGTCCTGTCCGCGGATGAAGCGCTTGACCACACGATCCTCCAGCGAGTGGAAACTGATCACCACGAGCCGCCCGCCCGGCCGCAGCCGGTCGAGCGCCGCCTGCAAACCCCGATCGAGCGCGCCGAGCTCGTCGTTGACCGCGATGCGCAATGCCTGGAACGTGCGCGTCGCCGGATGCTTGTGGCGCTCGCGATACCCGATCGTGCGCGCCACCAGGTCGGCCAGCTCCGCGGTCGTCGCGAGCGGTGCGGCCGCGCGACGCTCGACGATCGCCTTCGCGATGCGCCGGCCGAGGCGTTCCTCGCCGTACTCGCGCAGCACCATGGCGATGTCCGCTTCCGGCGCAGCAGCCAGCCATTCGGCGGCGCTCGGTCCGGAACCCGGGTCCATGCGCATGTCGAGCGGACCCTGCGCCTGGAAACTGAAGCCACGGCGGGCATCGTCGAGTTGCGGCGACGACACACCGAGGTCAAAGAGCACGCCATCCAGGCCCTGCGCGGTGTCCGGCCAGCCCGCGAGTTCCGCGAAGCTGCCATGCCGGATGCGCACCCTTGCGTCCTTGCCGAACGTCTCTTTCGCTTGCGCGACCGCTTCCGGATCGCGGTCCATCAACAGCAGGCGCCCTTCGTCACCCAACCTCGCCAGCACCTCGCGCGCATGCCCGCCGCGACCGAACGTGCCATCGAGATACCTGCCGTCGGGCCGGATGTGCAGCGCCTCGATCACCTCGGCGAGCATCACGGGCGCGTGGGTGAACGATTCCGCCATGGCCGGTCCCGACTAGAAGCGCAGCTCGAGCATGTCCTCCGTGATGTTCTCCTCGCCGATCGTTTCGCGGATCTTGGCGAGGTGTGCCTGTTCGCTCCAAAGCTCGAGCTTGTTGCCCATGCCGAGGAGTACCGCCTTCTTCTCGATCCCCGCCGCACTGCGCTGGCTGGCCGGCAGCTGGATGCGGCCGTTGCCGTCCGGCTCGACGGGGGCGGCCGCACCGACCAGCTTCATCTGCAGGTTGCGGTGCACGGTCTTCGCCTTGCTCAGTGCATTGACCTCGTCGCGCAGGGACTCCCACTCGGCTTGCGGAAACACCCAGAGACAGCCGTGCTCGAACGGGTTGTAGGTGACGACGAGGCGGTTGCCGCAGGCCGCTGCCACGGTTTCGCGATGGGCGGTCGGGATGGCGACCCGGCCCTTGTCGTCGAGCGTGACGGCGGATTCTCCCTGGAACATCCCACTTCCCACCACCAAAAACCACTTCGAGCCACCTTATGCCTCACCGCATGAGACTGTCAAGGAAATTTCCATGACGAATCGTGGCGTTGCGCCGCCGGGTCCGCGGCGGCCGGTGCCGCGCGGGGTTGCGCTCGGAGGGTCGCGTGCCGCGGTCCGCTCGCATTGCGGCCTGCCCGCGCAGGGCGTGGTTGCTCGGCAGCGAGGGTCGGTTGCGGTTCCGCCGCGCGCAAACCTGTGCCTGACCGATGGACAACTCCCACGGTGCCATCGAATCGGCTGTCCAAGCAGGCATCGATCTCGCTCTTGTCGACGACAACCTGCGCTTGAGCCACGAGCAGCGTGCCCTGCAGCATCAGGACGCCCTCGACCTTGCACCGGCAATCGAAGACGCCGGACGACGCATGCGTGAGCGACCTGCAGACGCTGCTGCGCGGGCCCGTTGATGGCGGCCTCGGGTTCGTTCTGGTCGGCGGTTACGCCGCGATGCTGCACGGATCGAGTCTGTTGACGCGTGACCTCGATGTCTGCGCGATGCTCGCGCCGGACAATGTCGAGAAACTGCGCGAAGTGTTCCGCGATGCGCATCCGGTGCATCGCCTGTCCACGCCACGACGTTCGTTTCTCGACTACCCCGAGTCGGGCGTCACCCTGCAGAACCTTCATCTCAGTACCGATCTCGGCACGCTCGACGTGCTGGGCAGGATCGACGGCGTGGGTGACCATGCACGCGTCGCGCGAAATGCCGTCGACATCGAACTGTTCGGCCGCAGCGTGCGTGCGATGAGCCTCGACGATCTGATCCTCGCGAAGGAAGCTCCCGGCCGCGACAAGGACCGGATCGCCGCGCGCGAGTTGCGCGCGATCCGCGAAATGCGCGATGCGCCGCGCAGCTGATGCGGGGTGCCTCAGCGGCTCGATGCGCCGACGCCGATCGCCTGCAGCGCCGTGCGCGACATGTCGGCCGCGTCGGCCCCCTGGCTGCGCATCAGCGCGTGGACGCCGCCATCGGCGCCACCGGTGCGCCGCTCGAGCAGGCTGGCGAACGCGAACGGCACGCCGTCGAGGGTTACGTCGCCTCGCGCGAGAAAATACGAACTGACCACGCCGAGACCGCGGCGATCGATGTTCGCGATGCCTTGCCGTTCGAGTTCGCGCAGCGCACCGTCGACGTCGTTCCAGCGCGCGGCGCCATCCTGGCGGATGCGCTCGGCCAGAGTCGCCGTGATGTGCGGCTCGAGGCTCATCAGCACCGCCGTCGTCGCGGTGTTGAGGTTGATCCTCGTGCCAGGCGGCAACGCACAGGTTTCGGCAGCGAGGCGCGCATACACCTCGCCACCGACGCCGCGCACGAGACGCAACTCGGAGATGTGGGCGAACACACGGTTGCCGGCGCGGTACGGCACGGCCTGGGCCAGATAGACGGCGTCTTCGGCGCCACCGGCGGCATCGACATTCGCATCCGTGTCGATCCAGTCGAAGATCGCTGCGGCCAGCGCCGGATCGAGTTCGAGCGCGGCCAGCAGGTTGCGCAGGCGCTCGCGCCAGAGCGCGGCGAGCGCCGCATCGGTGACGGCAAGATTGTTGAGGTTGAAACAGCCGTTGAGATCGCGCATCTGCGCGACGATGCGCCCGCCCGGGACATCCTGCGGCGGCAGCGGCATGGCCCAGATGTCGCCGTGCGTATCGAGCGGTCCTTCATCGAGGTCCTTGACCAGCACTTGCGCGGCATAGGCTTCGAGGCCGTCGGCATAGGCATTCGCCTGCGCCGCGCGCAAGGCATTGCGCGTGCGCGCGAACGCGAGTTCACCGCGGTCGAGCAGGCCGGCGATCAGCATCACGGCGAGCGCGACCGCGAGCAGCGCGATCAACAGGGCGACGCCGCGCTGGCGACGCGCGCTCATGGCGTGACCACGACCGGAGCAACCGGACCGCCCTGGCCCGCGGCGTC
>JAFLDX010000215.1 GCA_017302215.1 Lysobacterales bacterium | reverse complement strand
GCGAGTCCGTCGCGATGGCGGCCCGGCAAGGCCGGGCGTGACCGGGCGACGCGGCCGCGCATCGCCCGCTGGCCGGCGCGCTACAATCCGCGACGATGCTGAAGATCGACACCCACGCCCACATCCTGCCCGAGCAGTGGCCGAACCTCGCCGAGAAGTACGGCGACGAGCGCTTTCCGGTCATGGTCAACGCCGAGGGCCGTCGGCGCATCTACAAGGACGGCAAGTTCTTCCGCGAGGTCTGGGCGAACGCCTTCGACGCCGAGGTGCGCATCGCCGACTACGCCAAGTTCGGCGTCGACGTGCAGGTCGTCTCGACCGTGCCGGTGCTGTTCTCGTACTGGGCCAAGCCGGCCCAGGCGCTCGAACTGCACCGATTCCTCAACGACCACACGGCCGAGCTGTGCCGACGCCATCCGCGCCACTACGCGGGCATCGGCACGGTGCCGCTGCAGTCGCCGACGCTGGCGATCCGCGAACTCGAGCGCTGCATCGACCAGCTCGGCCTGCAGGGCGTGCAGATCGGTTCGCACATCGAGGAGTGGAACCTCGACGCACCGGAACTGTTCCCGTTCTTCGAGGCCGCGGCCGACCTCGGCGCGGCGATCCTCGTCCATCCGTGGGACATGATGGGGCGCGAGACGATGCCGAAGTACTGGCTGCCATGGCTGGTCGGCATGCCGGCCGAGCAGTCGCGCGCCGCCTGCTGCCTGATCTTCGGCGGCGTGCTCGAGCGCCTGCCGAAGCTGCGCGTATGCTTCGCCCACGGCGGCGGATCGTTCCCGTACTCGATCGGGCGCATCGAACACGGCTTCCGCATGCGCCCCGACCTCGTCGCCACCGACAATGCGCGCAACCCGCGCGAGTACTTCGGACGCATCTATTTCGACTCGTGCGTGCACGACGACGCGGCACTGCGCTACCTGCTCGAGGTCGCCGGCGCATCGACGGTCATGCTCGGCACCGACTATCCGTTTCCGCTCGGCGAACAGGAGCCGGGCAGCGGCATCGCCGCGCTCGGCCTGTCCGCCGCCGACCAGGCCCGCCTCTACCACGGCACCGCGCTGGAATGGCTCGACCTGCCGCGAACGCGTTTCGCACCCGACCCGGAGTGACCCGATGAAGCGATCCATCCTCCTCCTGATGCTGTGTTTCAGCGGTGCCGTCGCGGCACAGGAGCGCACGGACTACGCGCTCAACGACGGCAAGATCCGCTTCCGCGTGCCGTCGACGTGGAGCGCGATCATGGAGAAGTCCGACGGCAATCCGCAGGCGATCGTGTTCCAGGTGCCGGACACGGCCGCCCAGGGCACCGAAGACGCCGCGACGATCACGGTGAAGACGCGCCAGCTGAAGTCGCCGGGCGATTTCGCCGAGGCCGTGCAGAACGAGCTCGCCCTGTCCAAGGCGCAAACCGGTTACGAGTCCGACGCGCAGGCCGCCGACAGCGGCGTGCATCGCTACTTCGTCCTGCGCGGAAAGACGCGCTATGCGATCCGCGACCGCTTCGTGCTGATCGGCACGATCGCCGCGCAGGTGCGCTGCCAGCGACCGCTGCTCGATGCGACGACGAAGGACTGGACGGCGGCCTGGGACGCCGGCTGCAACAGCATTTCCGCGTCCGTGCAATGAGCGCGACGGGCCGCTTCGACGCCGGCGAGGCCTGGGCGCTCGCCGCCGACGCCGCCGACCCACTCGCCGGATTCCGCGAGCAGTTCCTCATCCCGCGCCAGGGCGGCGGCGAAGTCGCGTACTTCTGCGGCAACTCGCTCGGCCTGCAGCCGCGCGGCACGCGCGAAGCGCTCGCAGGCGAACTCGACGACTGGGCCGCGCACGCGGTCGAGGCCCACTTCCGCGGGCGGTTGCCGTGGATGGACTATCACGAGTTCGTTCGCGACGACCTCGCCGCCGTCGTCGGCGCGCTGCCGAGCGAAGTCGTGGCGATGAATTCGCTCAGCGTGAACCTGCATCTGCTGATGGTCGGCTTCTACCGGCCGACCGCGGAACGACCGGCGATCCTGATCGAGAAGGGAGCGTTTCCTTCGGACCGCTACGCGGTCGAGTCGCAGGTCCGCTTCCACGGCCACGATCCTGCCAGCGCGCTGATCGAGCTCGAGGCCGACGCGGCCGACGGCACGATCTCCGAGGCAACGATCCTGCGCGCGCTCGACGAGCACGGTGCGCGCATCGCGCTGGTCCTGCTGCCCGGCGTGCAGTATCTCAGCGGCCAGGCCTTCGACCTGCGCGCGATCACCGAAGCCGCGCAAGCGAGGGGCTGCGTGGTCGGTTTCGATCTCGCCCATGCCGCCGGCAATCTCGACCTCGCCCTGCACGACAGCGGTTGCGACTTCGCCGTCTGGTGCAGCTACAAGTACCTCAATTCCGGCCCCGGTGCAGTGGCCGGGGCGTTCGTGCACGAACGCCACGCGCACACCGCGCGCCCTCGTTTCGCCGGCTGGTGGGGCCACGACAAGGGCTCACGCTTCCGCATGGGACCCGAGTTCGTGCCGACCCCTGGCGCGGACGGCTGGCAGTTGTCGAACCCGCCGATCCTCGCCCTTGCGCCGCTGCGCGTCTCGCTCGCCCTGTTCCGCGAGGCCGGCATGGCGCGCCTGCGCGCGAAGTCGCTGGCCCTGACCGGATACCTCGAGTGGCTGCTGCGCGAGCAGGTCGCCGACGTCGTCGAGATCGCGACGCCGCGCGAAGCGCAGCGTCGCGGCTGCCAGTTGTCGCTGCGCGTGCGCGGCCCGCGCGAGGCGGGACGCGCGCTGTTCGAACACCTGCAGGCGCGCGGCATCGTGGTCGACTGGCGCGAGCCGGACGTCATGCGCGCCGCCCCCACCCCGCTGTACAACCGCCACGTCGACTGCCGGCGCCTCGTCGCCGCCATCGCCGACTGGCGCGATGCGCATCGATGAGGTCCGTCACGATCGTCGGCGCCGGCCTGGTCGGCGCCCTGCTCGCCACCCTGCTCGCCCGGCGCGGCTTCGCGGTGCAGGTGTTCGAGCGCCGACCCGATCCACGCCGCGCCGGCTTCATCGGCGGCCGCTCGATCAACCTCGCCCTGGCCGAACGCGGCTGGCACGGCCTGCGCGTTGCGGGACTCGAGGAGCGCATGCAGCCACTCGCGGTCATGATGCGTGGGCGCAGGGTCCATGACCTCGACGGGGTGACCAACCTGCAGCGCTACGGCCGCGACGACTCCGAGGTGATCTGGTCGGTCAATCGCGGCGCCCTCAACATCATGCTGGTCGATGCCGCCGAGGCCGCCGGCGCACGCATCGATTTCGACCGCCGCCTCGATCGCGTCGACTGGGCGCAGTCGACCCTGCATCTCGTCGGCGAGGACGGCACGACCGAGGCGCATCGCGCGGACCTGATCGTGGGTGCCGACGGCGCCGGCTCGGCCCTGCGCGCGGCGATGGCCGGCCCGATCGACCTCGGCGAGCGTTTCGAACCGCTCGGCCACGGCTACAAGGAACTCGAGATCCCGGCCTTGCCGGCGATGCCGGGCGGCTGGCTTTCCCCGACACTGGCCGCGGCCGCGCAGCGCGGCGAGCGCTTCGCGATCGATCCCAATGCGCTGCACATCTGGCCACGCGGCCGTTACATGTGCATCGCCCTGCCGAACGCCGAGGGCAGTTTCACGGTCACCCTGTTCCTGCCGAACGAAGGTTCGCCGAGCTTCGCCGATACGCCGACCGGACGCGACGCGCGCGCGCTGTTCGAACGCGACTTCGCCGACGCGTCCGCGCTGATCCCCGACCTCGAAGCCGACTTCGACGGTCATCCGACCGGCCTGCTCGGCACGCTCTACCTCGAGCGCTGGCATCTCGACGGTCGTGCCGTGCTGATCGGCGATGCCGCGCACGCGATCGTGCCGTTTCACGGCCAGGGCATGAATGCCGGTTTCGAGGACGCGGTCGAGCTGGCCGAACTGCTCGACGCCGACCCGCACCACAGCGAGCGCGTGTTCGCCGAGTTCGAGCGCCGGCGCAAGCCGAACAGCGACGCGATCGCGGCAATGGCGCTCGAGAACTACGTCGAGATGCGCGACCGCGTCGACGACAGCGACTACCTGCTCCTGCGCGAGCTCGACCGACGCCTGGCCGAGCGCCATCCGGGTCGCTGGGTGCCGCGCTATGCGATGGTCACGTTCACGCGCGTGCCATATGCCGAGGCGCTCGCGCGCGGCCAGACGCAGACGGCGATCCTGCGCGACGCGGTGCTCGGCTGCCCCGCACTCGATGACATCGACTACAACGACCTCGATGCCCGTATCGTCGCTGCGCTCCAGCCGCTGACCACGCGATCGACGTGACCGACGCGGCCACGCAGGAGCGCCAGCGCCGCCGCTACGCGATCCTGCGCGAGCTGCTCGATCTCGAACCCGCCGCGCGTGCGGCCGCGCTCGCCGTGCACGGCGCCGTCGACCCGGTGCTCGCGGGCGAGTTGCGCGAGCTGCTCGATCTCACCGACGCGGGCGTGCTCGATCGCGACGCCGCGGGCCTTGCCGCCGAACTCGTCGATGCGCAAGACGATGCGCTGGCGCCCGGAGCCACGATCGGCGCATGGCGCGTGCTGCGCGCGCTCGGCTCGGGCGGCATGGGCAGCGTGCACCTCGTCGAACGTGCCGGCGACGGCTACGTGCAGCAGGGCGCACTGAAGCTGATCAAGCGCGGCATGGATTCGGGCGAGATCGTCGCGCGCTTCCGCCGCGAGCGCGGCATCCTGTCGCGCCTGAACCACCCCAACATCGCACGCCTGCTCGATGGCGGCACCGCGGCCGATGGCCGCTCGTTCCTGGTCATGGAGTACGTCGACGGCGAGACGCTCGACGCCTGGTCGGAGCGCGCGCAGGCATCCGGCGCCGTGCGCGTCGAATTGTTCCTCGCCCTGTGCGCCGCCGTCGCACACGCGCACCACCAGCTCGTCGTCCACCGCGACATCAAGCCCGGCAACGTCATGGTCGCGCGCGACGGCGAGCCGCGTCTGCTCGATTTCGGCATCGCCAAGGTCCTCGCCGACGACGACGCGGAGTCGACCCGGACCCTGCACGGCCCGGTCTCTCGCGCCTACGCCGCGCCGGAACAGCTCGGCTCCGGCATCGTCACCACGGCCACCGACATCTACCAGCTCGGCCTGCTGCTGCGCCACCTGTTCGGAACCGACGTCGCGCGTGGCGACCTCGCGGTGGTGATCGCGCGTGCGACCGATGCCGATCCCGCGCGCCGCTACGCCACGGTCGAAGCACTGGCCGAGGATGTGCGGCGCTGGCGCGACGGGCGCCCGATCCTCGCGCGCGCCGACAGTGCCGGATATCGCCTGCGTCGCTTCGTCGCGCGACATAAACTCGCCGTGGCGTTCGCCGCGTTGGCCGTCCTCGGCCTGGTCGGTGCAGCCGCGGTGGCGCTGTGGCAAGCCGATCGCGCCGAGCGTGAAGCGACGCTCGCGCGCAGCGCGCAGGCCTTCCTCGCCAGCGTGTTCGATGCGGCCGCGCCGGATGCCGAAGCGGGTGCGCGCGTGACCGCGCGCGACCTGCTCGACCGCGGCAGCCAGCGCATCGACAGCGATCTCGCCGACTCGCCGCAGCTGCGCGCAGAACTGCTCGGCACGTTCGGCACGCTGTACCGCCAGCTCGGCCAGTACGAAAGCGCCGACACGATGCTGGCCCGCGCGCTCGAGGCCTGGCCCGACATGGACTCCGGCACGCGCCAGCGCCTCGCCGT
>JAFLDX010000214.1 GCA_017302215.1 Lysobacterales bacterium | reverse complement strand
GCATCGCTGCCGACGGCTCGGTCGCCGCCCTCGTTCCCGCACGTCGCGCGCTGGCGTGGCAGAGCACCGCCAGCGACGGCACGCCGGTCGTGCGCGAGCGCTACTGGATCTCCGCGCAACCCGGCGACATCCGCGTCTGCGACGGCTGCCACGGCGTCAACCAGGCCAACCAGGCCGGATCGCCGCCGGCGCAGAATGCGCCGCTCGCGCTGCGCGACCTGCTGATCCATTGGCGTGACCATGTCGACGTGATTTTCCGCAACGGGTTCCAGTAGGAAGCGCCTTCAGGCGCGACCGGCGTTGCGGGTGATCGAATGCGGTGTCGTGTGCAACCGGATGTTGTCGGGTTGCGACGATTCTTCGCTCTCTCGTGGTTGTGTTGAATCCGCGGTTCCGCTCGCCTCGCGGCGAGCGGGTCACTTTCTCTTGTTTGCCCAAGAGAAAGTAACCAAAGAGAAGGGCGCCCCGGCATCCGCGCCGATCGGGCATTGCCCGATCGGTACCCTGCGGTGCTCGCCGCCCAGCGGCCGGCGAACAACTCGGCCATCCCTGGCCTCGGACAGTTCGCCTTTCCCCGCTGGTCGGCTGCGCTCCTCGGCGCTGCGCAGGGGCATGATGGCGTAGGAGCGCACCCTGTGCGCGACCGTGTCGTGATCGCGCACAGGGTGCGCTCCTACATTTTCTGCGCGCAGGATGCGCGCTGGTCCGGGGCCCCTATGGCGCGGCGGGCAGGCGCAGGAAAGGCCCGCAGGGTGGGCGCGAGGGATCGCGCCCAGTTCGCTGCCAGCGCAGGGATGCGCTGTCAGCGAACCCCCGGAGCCTGCCCGCGCAGTCGCAGGGCAGAGCCTGCCCCGGACTCGATCCGGGGATGCCCGGAGACCGCGGCATCGGGGTGCTCTTCTCTTGGGTTACTTTCTCTTGGGCAAGCAAAGAGAAGTAACCCGCTCGCCGCGAGGCGAGCGGAACCCTCGGTTCAACGATTCGAAGAGCGAGCGAAGAGCCAACCTCGCACGCGGGCCTACTTCACCGCGTTGACGCAGCGCGCCGCGAGGCGAGCGGAACCCTCGGTTCAACGATTCGAAGAACGAGCGAAGAGCCAACCTCGCACGCGGGCCTACTTCACCGCGTTGACGCAGCGCACCGCGAGACGAGCGGAATCTCTTGTTCGAAACACCCAAGAACGAGTGAAGAGCCAACGCTCCCCGAATTCGCATCAAGCGCCGAACCGTGCGATCACCTCGTCAAACGTCGGCATCGCAATCGACGCCCCGACCTTCTCGGTGCTCAAGGCAGCGACCCGGTTCGCGTAGCGGATCGCCTCGCGGAACGGCGCATCGGCGTTCCCCGCGAGCGCGGCGGCGAGTGCGCCATTGAATGCATCGCCGGCGCCGACCGTGTCGATCGCCTTGACGCGTTCGGCGGCGAGCCGGTAGCAGGCCGCGTCGTCGCCGCGCCAGTCCTCGCCGTGCGAGACGAAGCAGCCGGCCGCGCCGAGCGTGATGACGACGGTCGGTGCGCCGAGCGAACGGCACAGCGCATGCAGCGAGGCCTGGTCGAGCAGGGCGATGTCGGACGACTTCACGCGTTCGCCGACCAGACGTTCGAGCAGCTGGGCGAACTCGAGCTCGTTCGGCGTGATCACGTCGCAGCCGTCGAGCAGCAGCGCATCGATGTCCTTCGGCACCGGCGCCGTATTGAGCAGGCAGGTGAGGCCGTGGCGCGCACCGAGGTCGAGTGCGGCGCGCACGGCGTCGAGGTTGTTCTCGAGCTGGACGAGCAGGACGCGTGCGCCGGCGAAGACCGCCTCCTGCGCGGCGACGAAGCCCGGGTCGAGATGCAGGTTCGCGGCGAAGTTGACGAGGATGCGGTTCTGCCCGCGCGGATCGACTGCGATGCTGGCTGCCGCGGTCGGCACGTCGGCATGCACGAGCCAGCGCCCGTCGATGCCTTCGGCCGCGGCGAATTCGCGCGCGGCCTGGCCGAGATGGTCGCCACCGACCGCGCCGACGAACACCACGCGCGCGCCCTGCCGGCGGCAGGCCACCGACTGGTTGAAACCCTTGCCGCCGGGTCCGGTGGCGAAGCCCGTTGCGCCGAGCGTTTCGCCGGTCTCGGGAAAGCGTTCGGTCAGCCAGACGTGGTCGTGGACGTAGCTGCCGACGACGACGACGTCGGCGGATGCGATGGCGGTCGAGGTCATGGCGGCGCGACGGATCCTTGTCTCGGGTGGGGCGCGGATCGTAGCAGGCGCGATGCGGTCAGCGCTTCGCTGGAGCGCGCCGCACCCGCGCGGCAACCGAGGCGGCTTGCGGACGTCGCTTGCGGTGCAGGGGCACGGCCGTCAAGCCGCTTGCCCATCGCGGCGGCGAGATCGGCCGCTCGAGGGATGTTCATGCGACTGGGTTCCAGGCAGCATGCAGGTCCGCGTCGGAAACCGGGTGCGACATGCGACTGATCGGGCGGGTGGGTGTTGCGGCATTGCTCGCGAGCATGCTCGCAACGGGAGGGTGCATGGCGGCTGGATGGGCGGGGGGACGCAATCCCGATCCTTCGAAGCGCATCGACTATCAGGTCGAAGTGAACATGCGGAAAATCAGGATTTCCGTGCCGGGTGGCGGGAGGAGTGCGGCCCCGACCGACCTGGGCCCATTGATTGTCCCGAGATCTAACAGGATGCTGAAAAGCCCGCCCTGAGATACAATTTGGACACTTAAACGTCCAAACGTGGAATCAGGTCATGCGCGGCGAGGATATCCGGCAGGATCAGCTGTTCAGCTACGTCTCGACCGATGCCCGGATCCCGGCGAATCACCCGCTGCGCAAGCTGCGCACGGTGGTCAACGCGATCCTGTCCTCGATGGACGACCAGTTCGCGCCGTTGTACTCGGACAAGGGGCGCCCGTCCATCCCGCCCGAGCAGCTGTTCCGGGCGTTGCTGCTGCAGATTCTGTACACGGTGCGCAGCGAGCGCCAGTTGATGGAGCAGATGGACTACAACCTGCTGTATCGCTGGTTCGTGGGCCTGACGATGGACGAGCCGGTGTGGGACGCCTCCACCTTCTCGGCCAACCGCGAGCGCCTGTTGAACCAGGACATGGCGCGCGAGTTCTTCTCGCGCGTGCTCGCCTTGGCGCAGTGGCGCGGCCTGACCTCGGACGAGCATTTCAGCGTGGACGGCACGCTGATCCAGGCCTGGGCCTCGCACAAGAGCTTCAAGCCCAAGGACGGCGGGGACCCGCCGCCCGGGCCGGGCGGCCGGAATGCCGAGGTCGACTTCAAGGGCGAGAAGCGCAGCAACGCCACGCATGCCTCGACGACCGACCCAGATGCGAAGCTGTATCGCAAGAGCGATGCGGCCCCGGCGATCCTGGGCTATCTGGCCCACGGCCTCATGGAGAACCGCAGCGGCCTGATCGTGGATGTGGAGACGACGCCGGCATCGGGCACGGCCGAGCGGGATGCGGCGGTCACGATGCTCGGCCGGACGGTGCGCCAGGCCAACGCCACCGTGGGCGCCGACAAGGGCTACGACGCCCGCGACTTCGTGGCGCGGGTCCGCGCCCATGGCCTTCGTCCGCACGTGGCGCAGAACACCACCCATCGGCGCAGCGCGATCGACGCGCGCACGACGCGGCATCCCGGCTACGCGGTGAGCCTGCGCAAGCGCAAGCAGATCGAGGAAGCCTTCGGCTGGATCAAGACCGTCGGCGGCATGCGCAAGACGCGCTTCGTCGGACAGGCCCGCGTCGCTGCCCAATCGCTCTTCACTTTCGCCGCCTACAATCTGGTGCGACTCGGCACCTTGCTCGGCTGGCGACGCGAGGCGCCGACGTAGGAAAGTCGCGTCTGCGGCGAGCGTGATCGCCGAATCCCCTCCCGGAAACGAGTCCGGGCATCGAAACGAACAGCAAGAGGCACGCGCTCCATCCGAAGTCGGAGCGCCGGATGCGACATCCACGGCGCGCGAATGGTGCATCATCGCGACTTCGGCGGTTTTTTCAGCACCCTGCTAATACGTCGAATTTCAAACCACGATCGCTGTTCGGCAGGCAATATGGCAGAAGCACTACTATTGGAGATGAGTTTGGTGATTTCAAGATAACTTTGGATGTTGTCTCCGTTCCGATAAGTGCCGGGGAAATTCCGGATAATGAAGAAGACCTTGTCGATTTTATGAAAATGCGATCCTCTTTGCTTGTCAACCAAAGAGTTTCGACGGAGTTCGGTAGGATTTGGGTTGTGGAAGAAAGTCCACGTGCTGTATTTGGTCATACCATCTTCTACAGCCGGCGATTGGATGGGGATGCTATAGTCATGCTTGTGTTTTCTTTGGATCGCAACCGCATGCAATCGGATCCTGCATGGCTGGAGGCCCGCAAGCGCGACATCGAAGGCGTGCTGCGCTCCTTCGTCGAGGAATAGGCGAGGGGACGAACCAGGGAGGCGTGGATCGCTGTCGTGTCGATCGCGAGCGCGTGCGTGCGTGCGCATCGTCGCGCGGAATGCTAGGTTTGGCGTTCCGTTGCGTCCCTTGGGGTTTCCATGAATCGGTTCATCCGTCTGCCGGGCCGCACGGCCCTGTTCACCGCGCTGGCCTGTGCCTCGCTCGTCGCCCACGCCGAAACGGTGTCGGTGCGCGTGACCGACCTCGATGCCGTGCGCGCGCTCGGCGTCACGCCGGCGTACGCGACGAAGTACGAAGGCTTCCACTGGTTGCAGCTCGACGTCGCGCAGTACGAACGCCTGAAGGCGGCCGGCATCGAGATGGGCGTGGCCGAGGATGCGACGCGCATCCGCTTCGGCCGCTACCGCTTCGATCCGCTGGCCGAGCCGGTGCCGATGGCCGGCTCCGCGCATTCGGTCGACGCCAAGCACTACGGCCTGCGCCTGGTCCAGTTCAACGGCCCGACCAAGACCGAATGGCTCGACGGCCTGCGCCAGCGCGGCATCGAGGTGCTGCAGTATTACCCGCACAACACCGTGCTGGTCTGGTCCGAGTCGACGAACACCGAAGCGGCCGAGGCGCTCGACTTCGTGCGCTGGCAGGGCCCGTTCCTCAACGCGTGGAAGCAGGACGACGATCTCGCCGCGCGCAGCGGGCTGATCCAGAACGTCGACGTGCACTTCCACAATGACGGCAATGTCGAGGGCATCCTCGCCGCGATCGAGGCGGCCGGCGCGCGCGTGCTGCGCCACGCCCGCGCGCAGCCTGACGGCAAGTTCTTCGATGCCTGGGTCGAGGTCGACGCGGGCGCGCTCGAGCGCATCGCCGCGATCCCGCACGTGCTCTGGTTCGGCTACGCGAGCCCGCGGCCGCTGCTCGAGGACGAGATGTCCGCGCAGATCCTCGCCGGAAACTACAACGCGAGTAACGTGCCGCAGGTCGGCTACGTGCCGTGGCTGGCCTCGATCAACTACAACGGCAACGGCGTGACCTGGGCCGTGATCGACACCGGCATCGACCTGACCCATCCCGACCTCGCGCCGAACATCATCGGCGGCTACTCCTACACGGGCTGCAGCACGACCGGCGGCAACGACTTCGCTGGCGGCGGCCACGGCACGCACGTGGCCGGCATCCTCGCCGGCCTCGCGATCGGCAATGGCACCGATGCCGCAGCGGATGCCAACGGTTTCCGCTACGGCCAGGGTGTTGCGCCTGGAACCAAGCTCTACTCGTTCTCGACGGTCGACTGCGGCGCGCCGTGGCCGCCGGCCGGCGGCTGGCAGGAGCTCAGCAAGCGCGGCCTCGCCGCGGGCACGCAAGGCGCCAGT
>JAFLDX010000213.1 GCA_017302215.1 Lysobacterales bacterium | reverse complement strand
GGAGGTGGCGGTGGTGTCGGCGGTGCCGGGGGCGGCGGTGGCGGTGGCGGTGGCGGCGGCGCAGGTGGCGGCGGCACCGTCGTCTGCGCGGGTTGTTCGGGCGCGACCGTCCCGGAATGCGTCGTCGACGCAGGCTCGGGGCGGGGCCCGGCCGCGCAGGCCGCGAGCAGAACAAGAGCGGCCGGCACGAGGCAACGAATCGGGTTCATCGCGTTCTCCCCTGGG
This sequence comes from Lysobacterales bacterium, assembly GCA_017302215.1. Lineage (GTDB taxonomy): Bacteria > Pseudomonadota > Gammaproteobacteria > Xanthomonadales > Rhodanobacteraceae > Dokdonella. Next base: position 5,626 of record JAFLDX010000213.1, on the reverse strand, counting down.
GTGCGTCGATCCCGGCGGACATCGCGTCTGGCCGGCCCGGTTCCATGTTCCGGAACGCAGTGACGCACAGATGCAGGCCCATCCGCAACCCGGCCCGTTCCCGGGCAGCCGGCGGCGGACCGCTGCCGTTGCAGACCGACGATCGGCATGCCACGCCGAATCCATTCCACGGCGAAGCACCGGCCGCGCTCCGGCGATCCGGCTGTCGGCGCTGCGCGGACCGGCGCCGTCGATGCCGGGCGGCGAAACCCTACTTGAAGATTTCCTTGTTCTTCGCGTAGCTGATCGCCTGCTGGCGCGTGACGAGGCCGCGCTTGACGAGGTCCTGCAGGCACTGGTCGAGCGTCTGCATGCCGTACTGCGCACCGGTCTGGATCGCCGAGTACATCTGCGCGACCCCACTCCATACGGGTCCGCGAATGCTCGGAACTTCATGCAGAATCGCTCATGACTGTGATGTAGCATCACAACCGGAAGACAATCCGGCGCAGTTGAATCCGAACGATTCCAGGGAGTCGGACATGACCCATCCGAGTCGATGGCTCCTGCTGATGGCTGCAGCCTACTCGTGGAACGCGTCGGCCCACTGCCGCGATGAACCGCCCGGCTCGGTCGCAACTGAGCTCGCGCACTTTTATGCGCCTCCGGCTCTCGCGCCAGCCATCCTGGGATTCGAATTCGCGGATCTACAGGGCAAGGGCACCTTGGAACTCGTCCAAGGCGGACTTCAACGCGGCACGGACGACCTGGAGCATGATCCGGCGATCACTGTCGTCAATGCACGAGAACGTCTTCCGGGGCAAATGTTCCGAACGCGAGCTTCCTTGAAGTTCGAAGGCGAATATCCGGTGGTCGCCACAGCTATTCCAGGCGCGGAGTTCGGCGTTGATGGAAATGTCGTCATTCTCGTTACGCGCGCTAAGCACGAAGCGGTGACACGCATCCGGGTCATCGACGGGCCCACCTGGAAAAGCATCCGCCGCTGCGATGTCGATTTCGTGGCGATCGCCGCTGCCGTCGCGCCTGCAAGCGACCCGGGCAGTCACGAGGTCTATCTTCAGAACGCGACATCGATGGTCATCCACGCATTGCCGGACTTGCAGCCGATCCGCACGCTCGCGTCGGGTGGCGGCGCTGGCTTTGTCCTCGCGCAACTCGACGACGACGACCCTATCGAAGCCGTTCTCGTGCGAACACCGGGGCGCGTGGTCGACTCGTTGTCGGGCGCGGTCGAGTGGGAGTTCGCTCCTGGCTTCGAGACTCCGCTCGTGACCGGAAACTTCGGACCGGCCGGCGAAGTCGGGTTCGCGAGCTTTCTAGCGAACTCAAGCGGTACTGGAGCCGTCAACGTTTTCGAGACCCACCCCTATTCACAAGCGTGGGCGATTTCCACGCGGGGACAGCAGGTACTAGCGGTGCGCGATATAGACGGAGACGCTCGCGACGAACTGTTTGTCGCTGGATCATACGTCGCTAGCCCAACCTCCACACCACGCGGCATTCGCGTATTCGACATGCTGTCGCGCACGGTTCGCCAGACCGACGCCGTGACAGCCCCCTTTGACATTGCGGGCCTGGCTATCGTCCCGAAGGCGGGCGCACCCGGCTTTGATGTGTTGCTCGAACAGGATACGGCGTTTCGTTCCTACCCTCTCGGGTCACCCGATTCCGCGAGCGCCGAGTATGCGGAGCGCGGGCCTTTCACCGCTTTTGCGCTGCTGCCAGTCGCGCCATCGGAGCCTGGACGCGTGGTGTTCACCAATGCCTACTCGATGTTGCGTTCGCTGCGGGTCCATGTCCTCGACGCGACTTCCTGGACCGAGCTCGGAGTCAGCCCGATGCCGTATGCGCCCGGAGCGATCAACATCCGCCAAGCAACTGACATAATGACTCTGAGTGATTCACCCTCTGGCACACGACGCGTCGCAATTGCCGGAGAGCGCAATCCTGTCGCACTGACGTTGGTTGATCCATCCGATTGGTCGAGCGCGTGGAGCCTCGACCCGCCCAACGGCCCGGATCTTTTCCTGACGCATACGCCGGAGAGACTTGCTGCCGTCGATTTCAATCGTGACGGAATCAAGGACATTCTCGTTGGCGTCGGCATGTGGTCGAGTGCGCAGCTCGGCGCCCGACTCACCATCATCGATGGTCGCGATGGCCTAGAGCTTTGGCGCTCGGAAGCATTGGGGGGTTACTTTGCGCACGTCAGGGACATCCAGATTGAAGATTCGAGCACCGCTGACCCGGTTGCGCTGGTATCGGGGACCTTCGGTGTATCAGCTTTCGCATTCGCGCCCGGAAGTGGGCAGGCCCTCTGGAACGTGCCGGTCCCGGCGAATGGCTCGACCCGCGCAAGCGATGATGGCTGGCTTGTCGCCGCGGAATCCGGGATTGTGCTATCGCTCGAAGAGGACCGTTCCGTTCGCTGGGAAAACGGGAGCTACCATCCAGTCCAGGCCGTCCGGCAACTGCGGCCGGGCGGCCCGATCCTAGTGGCGACGCGCGACCGCTTGCGCTGGCTGTCGCCGGTATCAGGTGCTCAGATCGGCGTATCCGCACCCGTAGGTTCGTCGTTTGCAACCGGCAACCGATGGACGATCGAATCGGCTGATGCGCCGCACTCGGTACGAGTAACTGCTGGCGGCGACGGTGGATTGCTCCGCGTACTCCTTGCCGAGCCCCCGAACGATGCGATCTTCGTGGACGGACTGGAATGACGGCACTGCGCGCGCTCCACGGCGAGTGCGCGCATGACCGCTGCTACTTGAAGATTTCCTTGTTCTTCGCGTAGCTGATCGCCTGCTGGCGCGTGACGAGGCCGCGCTTGACGAGGTCCTGCAGGCACTGGTCGAGCGTCTGCATGCCGTACTGCGCGCCAGTCTGGATCGCCGAGTACATCTGCGCGACCTTGTCCTCGCGGATCAGGTTGCGGATGGCCGGGATGCCGACCATGATCTCGTGCGCCGCGATGCGTCCACCGCCGACCTTCTTCAGCAGCGACTGCGAGATCACCGCACGCAGCGACTCGGACAGCATCGAACGCACCATCGGCTTCTCGCCGGCCGGGAACACGTCGATGATGCGGTCGATCGTCTTGGCCGCCGAGCTCGTGTGCAGGGTCGCGAACACGAGGTGGCCGGTTTCGGCGGCGGTCAGGGCGAGGCGGATCGTCTCGAGGTCGCGCAGCTCGCCGACCAGGATGTAGTCGGGATCCTCACGCAGCGCCGAACGCAGGGCTTCGTTGAAACCGTGCGTGTCGCGGTGTACTTCGCGCTGGTTGATCAGGCATTTCTGCGAGGTGTGCACGAACTCGATCGGGTCCTCGACCGAGAGGATGTGGCCGTACTCGTGCTTGTTGACGTGATCGACCATGGCCGCCAGCGTGGTCGACTTGCCCGACCCGGTCGGGCCGGTGACGAGGATGAGGCCCTGCGGCTGCTCGATCAGCTCCTTGAAGATCTTCGGCGCGCCGAGATCCTCGAGGGTCAGCACTTCGGACGGGATCGTGCGGAACACCGCGCCGGCGCCGCGATTCTGGTTGAACGCGTTGACGCGGAAGCGCGCGAGCCCCGGTATCTCGAACGAGAAGTCGACCTCGAGGAATTCCTCGTAGTCGCGCCGCTGCTTGTCCGACATGATGTCGTAGATCAGCGAATGGATCTGCTTGTGGTCGAGCGCCGGGATGTTGATGCGACGGACGTCGCCGTCGACGCGGATCATCGGCGGCAGGCCGGCCGACAGGTGCAGGTCGGAGGCCTTGTTCTTGACCGAAAAGGCCAGCAGCTCGGCGATATCCATGACAATCTTCCCCACGATCGTGCGCGGCAGCCGAGGCTGCGGTCCGCGCGAGTATAGCTCGGCAAAATCAAGGCGATGCAAGAAGAATCGACGAGTTCCCTCGAAGCCGCGTGGCGGGATGTGACCGCACGCGCGGAAGCGGCCGCCGGCGGCAGGCCGCTGCACGTGCTCGCGGTCGGCAAGACGCGTCCGGCCGCGGAGTTGCGCGCGATGGCGGCCCTCGGCCAGCGCGCGTTCGGCGAGAACTACGTGCAGGAAGCCCGGGCCAAGCAGCTTGCGCTCGCCGACCTCGGGCTCGAGTGGCACCTGATCGGCCCGCTGCAGTCGAACAAGTGCGGCGATGTCGCGCGCCGCTTCGACTGGCTGCAGACCCTTGACCGCGCCAAGCTCGTGCCGCTGCTCGCGCAGGCGCGTCCGCCGACGGGGCCGACGCTCGAGGTGCTCGTGCAGGTCAACATCGACGACGAGGCGAGCAAGTCGGGGTGTCGCCCGCGCGACATCGGGTCGCTGGCCGATACCGTCGCCGCAACCACGCGCCTGCGCCTGCGCGGCCTGATGGCGATTCCGGCGCCGCATCCGGATCGCGCCCTGCGCCAGCGCGCGTTCGCGCGCATGCGTCACGCGTTCGATGCGCTGCGCCTCGATCATCCGGGCATCGACACCCTGTCGATGGGCATGTCGGACGACTTCGAACTCGCCATTCGCGAAGGCGCGACGATGGTGCGCATCGGCAGCCAGCTGTTCGGACCACGCCACGCGCGCTGACCGTCAGCGCGTGGCCGGCGCCGACCCGATCGACTCGGCCAGGCGGATCGCCGCACGCGTGTCCCAGGCCTGCGCGCCGAGGCCACGCTCGAGCGCGGCAATCGTCTGCGGCAGGCCGGCGCGGACTTCCGCGGCGCGGCCGATGCCGACCAGGCATTGCGCACGGTGCAGGTCGAGTGCCGGCCCGCGAAACGGGTCTTCGTTCGCCGCGTAGATGCGCGCCGCGCGCTCGAAGCCCGCCAGCGCGGCATCGACCCTGCCCTCGTCGCAGTCCACTCGGGCCTGCACGTGCATGACCCGCGCGAGAAACGCTTCGCTGCCGGCCGCCTCGACGATTCGCCGCGCGCGCGCAAGAAGCTCGGCCGCCGGCTGCGGCCTGCCCTCCTCGACATCGACCCAGGCAAGGTAGATCAGGGGCGACGAAACGTAGTAGTGATCGGGCCCGAATACCTCCGACATGATCCCGAGCGCCTCGTCGAGCGCCTGGCGCGCCTCGCCGAATCGGCCGAGGCGCAGATACATCAGGCCGAGGTTGCTGAGCTTGATGCCGACCTCGCGATGGCGCGGCCCGAGCACGCTGCGCAGGCCGGCGATCGCGGCGCGGTAGTTCGCCTCGGCCTCGTCGTAGCGATGCAGGTCGGTCAGCGTGTCGGCGAGCAGGGCCGTGGCCAGCGCGTGGTCGGCATCGTGTTCACCGAATGTCGTGCGGTACACCTCGACCGCTTCGCGCGCGCGTTCCTCGGCGCGGGCGGGGTGGAGCTGGATCTGCTCGTTGTCGGCACGCAACAGCAGCATCTCGGCGAAGAAGCGCGGATCGCGGTCGAACAGGGCCGGGCGCAACGCCGCGATGTGCTCGTAGTGGACCTGTGCCTCGGCCGGGCGCGACAGGCTCGACAGGCTCATCGCGGCGACGCCCTCGGCGTAGGCCGTGCGCATGTCGGGCGCACGCGCCGGCACGGCGAGCACGGCGAGCGCGGCGGCGAGATGGAGGTCGGCCAGGGCGGCGTCGCCGGCGTCGATCTCGTTGGCCGCGCTGTCCTTGAGGACGCGCAGGCGCTGC
>JAFLDX010000212.1 GCA_017302215.1 Lysobacterales bacterium | reverse complement strand
CTCGGTCTTCCGGCACCCGGTGCGGGCGCGTTCGCGCGTCTGCGCGAGAACCTCGTCGCCGATGACGGCCCGGCGCGCCGCGATCTCGGCTGGTCGCCGCGCGGCTTCGATCCCGGGCCGTCGACATGGTCCGCGCCGGGCTTGCCCGAGTACTGACGGGTACACCATTCACAGCCGTATGGTGCGCCGCAACATTCTGAGTTTACTCGGGATTTTGCGTTAAGCGGACGTTGCCAACGGCCGTTTGAACCGCCTAAGATGCCGGCGCCAGTACACCCATACGAAGGGGATTCCCATGCAGGCCCGTTTGATCGCGGCAGCGTTGCTGCCTTCCCTGCTGCTTGCCGCCTGCGGCGGCGGCAGCAACAGTCCGCGCGCGACCGCCACGCCACCGGCGACGAACAACGACGGCTCGCCGGTCACCGCGATCATCACCGCGCGCTTCGACCCGACCAACAGCGTCATCCCGTTCCCGAACAACCTGCTGCTCTCGGGCACGACCGACCTGACCCTCAACATCCCGGTGCCGAACCCGAGCGATTACAGCAACCCGCGCGTGGCGATCAATGCGCTCGACGGCTGGAGCACGGTGGCACCGATGACGACCACGTTCTCGGCGCCGCCGCGTGCGACGAGCATCGTCGCCGGCAGCAGCGTGCGCGTGTTCCAGGTCAGCCTGAGCGGCCCCGGCGGCGGCGTCACCGGCATCGTCGGCGAGCTGCAGCCGAACACCGACTTCGTGATCGCGCTCGCGCCGTCCGACACGAGCGGCCGCACGCTCGCGATCATCCCGACCAAGCCGCTCAAGCAGCTCAGCTCGTACATGGTCGTGCTGACCAACGGCATCACCGACGGCGCCGGCAACGACGCCACGCCGGACCAGACCTATTTCCTCGCCAAGCGCACGACGCCGCTGTGCGTCAACGGCGTCTCGCAGGAGCCGCTGCTGCCGAACGCGACGGCCTGCGCGCTCGAACCGCTGCGCCAGCTGACCAATTCGCAGCTCGTCGCCGCCAACGCGGCCGGCGTGCCGCGCGAGCGCATCGTGCTGACCTGGGTTGCGACCACGCAGAGCATCACGCCGGTGATCGGCGCGGTGCAGGCGCGCACCGCGCAGTCGCCGGTCGCGGCCACCGCGATCGCGCCGACCGGCCTGACCCTGGCCCAGATCAACCCGGCGCTGCCGCCGGTCGCGGACGTCTACATCGGCACGATCGACCTGCCGTACTACCTGTCGGCACCGACCGCATCGGCGCCGACCGCGCCGCTGACCGCGTTCTGGCGCGCCGCGCCGGGCGCCTACGTGCCGCCGTTCAACGCGTATGGGCTCGATCCGACCTCGACCTTCGTGACGTTCGCCAATCCGCTGCCGGTGTCGACCTCGACCCAGAAGGTGCCGGTGCTGCTGACCGTTCCGAATGCCGCTTCGGGACGCACGCGTCCGGCTGCCGGCTGGCCGATCGTGATCTACCAGCACGGCATCACGCGTGACCGCACCGACATGTTCGCGGTCGCCGGCACGCTCGCCGCGCAGGGCTTCGCGGTCATCGCGATCGATGCGCCGCTGCACGGCATCACGAGTGCGTCGAATCCGCTCAACATCGCCAACACGCCGTTCGCGGCGGCCGGCGCGCGCGAGCGCACGTTCAACGTCGACTACGTCAACAACACGACCGGCGCGGCCGGTCCGGACGGCGTCGTCGACAGCTCGGGCACGCACTTCATCAACCTGTCGAGCCTGCTGACCTCGCGCGACAACATCCGCCAGGCCGTCGCCGACCTGCTCGTGCTGGCCAAGGCGATCCCGTCGATGCGCTACACGCAGTCCGGCACCGATTTCGACGGCGCGCGCATCGGCTTCGTCGGCCAGTCGCTCGGCGGCATCATCGGCACCGTGTTCATGGGTGTGCAGCCGGACGTGCAGACCGCCCTGCTCAACGTGCCGGGCGGCGGCATCGCGCGCATGCTCGAGGCTTCGCCGACCTTCGGTCCGCGCATCCGCGCCGGCCTCGCCGCGAGCGCCGGCCTGCAGCCCGGCACGCCGGATTACGACTCGTTCTTCGGTGCCGCGCAGACCGTCATCGACTCGGCCGACCCGATCAACTTCGCGCTCGCCGCGAACAACACCCTGCTGCCTTCGAAGCGCCTGCTGCTGCAGGAAGTCGTCGGTGGCGGCAGCGTGCTGCCCGACCAGGTCATCCCGAACAGCGTCGCCGGCGCGCCGCTGTCCGGCACCGAGCCGCTGATCCGCATCCTCGGTCTCAGCTCGATCACCGCGACGACGCAGTCGGCCAGCGGCATCCGCGGCGCGGTGCGCTTCATCGTCGGCGACCACGGCTCGCTGCTGAGCCCGGCCGCGTCGCCTGCCGCCACCGCCGAAATGCAGGGCGAGATGGCCAGCCTGCTGGTCAGCGGCGGCACCGTCGTGCAGATCGCCAATCCGTCCGTCATCCGTACGCAATGAGTCCGGCCAGGGGAATCCACATGACACGCAACAAGCACATCCCGACCGGCCGGCGCACGCGCGGTCCGGCCCGCAACCTCCTCGCCGTTTCGACCGCGTTCGCGCTCGCCGCGATCGGCGGCCAGGCGGCGGCGTTCGAGTTCGGCGACCAGGACGGCTTCCACGGCAACGTCAACACGACGATCGGCTACGGCATCGGCTGGCGCACCGAGGACGCCGACGACGACCTGATCGGCAAGGCGCAGTTCAACCCGACGGTCAGCGCACTCGGCCTCGGCAGCGCGGCCCAGCGCGCCGCCACCGGCCGCTACTCGGTCAACGGCGACGACGGTGATCTCGCCTACGACAAGTGGTCGCCGATCTCGAACGCGGTCAACGCGACGGTCGAACTCAGCCTCAACTACGGCGCCGACTGGGGTGCCTTCGTGCGCGGCTACGGCTTCTACGACTTCGAGAACAACGACCGCGACAACCTGTCGAAGGCGGCCAAGAACCGCGTCGGCACGCAGTCGCGCATCCTCGACGCGTTCGTGTTCCACAACTTCAGCATCGCCGAGCGCGAAGGCAACGTGCGCGTCGGCCAGCAGGTCGTGAGCTGGGGCGAGAGCACGTTCATCCAGGGCGGCATCAACGCGATCAACCCGGTCGACGTGTCGAAGCTGCGCGTCGCCGGCGCGGAACTCAAGAACGCGTTCCTGCCGGTCAACATGCTGTGGACGTCGTACAACTTCAGCGACACGTTCTCGGCCGAGTTCGTCTACCTGTTCGATTTCCGCCGCACCGATCCCGATCCGGTCGGCACGTACTTCTCGACCAACGACTTCGCCGTCATCGGCGGTCGCTACGTGATGCTGAACTTCGGCACGGTGCCGCAGCCGGTCATCAATCCGGATCTCTACGAAGAGGTCTGCCGCGGCGCCAATTACGGCGCGAGCGACACCGGCCTGCCGGCCAACCTCGTCGCGGCCGGCTGCTCGGCGGCCTTCCCGCGCTCGAAGACGCGCGATCCGAAGGACAGCGGCCAGGGCGGCTTCGCGCTGCGCTACCTCGCCGAAGGCCTCAACAACACCGAGTTCGGCTTCTATGCCCTCAACTACCACAGCCGCGTGCCGCTGATCAGCGGCATCTCGGTCACCGGCCAGGCACCGAACACGGGCTCGTATTTCACCGAGTATCCGGAGAACATCCACCTGTTCGGCATCAGCTTCAACTCGCAGCTCGAGGCCACCGGCATCGCCCTGCAGGGTGAACTGAGCTACCGCCCGAACCAGCCGTTCCAGGTCGACGACGTCGAACTGCTGTTCGCGGGCCTGTCGCCGCTCAACGTGCTGATCCCGCAGCCGTACCTGCGCTTCGTCAGCCAGCTCGGCTCGTACGGGCCCGGCGAGGAGATCCGCGGCTACGAGCGCCACAAGATCGCCCAGCTGCAGTTCACCGGCACCAAGGTGTTCGGCCCCGGCAACTGGCTCGGCTCCGACCAGCTCGCGCTGGTCGGCGAAGTCGGCTTCACCCACGTCGACCTGCCGGACAACCTGCGCTTCAACGGCGATGGCACCGACACCGGCGGCGGCCCGGACGTCAACACCGGCAGTGGTCGCAACCCGATCACCCAGCCCGGTGGTTTCCCGACGCGTTTCTCCTGGGGCTACCGTCTCGCCATGCGTGCCGACTACAACAACCTGTGGGGCACGCCGATCAACCTGTCGCCACGCATCGCCTTCAACCACGACGTCAACGGCACCACGCCGGGGCCGGGTGGCAGCTTCCTCGACGGGCGCAAGTCGGTGACGCTCGGTGCCGAGGCGAACTACCTCAGCCGCTGGGTGTTCGACATCGCCTACACGAATTTCTTCGGGGGCGGGTCGTACAATCTGATCCATGACCGCGATTTCGTGCAGATCGCCGCGCGCTATTCGTTCTGAGGGGGACGAAACCATGAAGATGTTGAAGAAGGCGGCACTCGCCGCCGTGATCGCCGCGACGATGCTCGGCCATGCAGCCATGGCCAAGGTCGCCGCCGACGAGGTGAAGAAGCTCGGCGTCAACGGCACGCCGCTGACCCCGCTCGGCGCCGAACGCGCCGGCAACGCGGCCGGCACGATTCCGGCGTGGACCGGCGGCATCACGCAGCCGCCGAGCGGCTACAAGGTCGGCATGCATCATCCCGACCCGTTCGCGTCCGACAAGTCGACGCTGACGATCACCGCCGCGAACCACAAGCAGTACGCCGACCAGCTCACGGTCGGCCAGATCGCGATGTTCGAGAAGTACCCGGACTGGAAGATGCTCGTCTACCCGACGCGTCGGTCTGCCTCGAACCCGGCTCGCACCTACGAGGCGAGCATTCGGAATGCCGCGACCGGCGAGCTCGTCGGTGCCGGTGACGGCGTCGCCAATGTCGCCGAGGGCATTCCGTTCCCGATCCTCGACAAGGATCCGGCCGCTGCCGGCGCCGAGGCGATCTGGAACCACAAGCTCAAGTACAAGGGCGTCTCGCTGCAGCGCTGGGCCAACCAGGCCCCGGTCACGGCGAGCGGCCAGTTCGTGCCGGTGCGGATCAAGGAAGACCTGCTCGGCTTGTACTACAAGCAGGGCGCGACCCTCGCCGACATCAACAACGTGCTCGTCTACTTCTACCAGGAAGTCGTTTCGCCGCCGCGCCTCGCCGGCCAGGTGCTGCTCGTGCACGAGACGCTCAATTCGCAGATCGGCCCGCGCCAGGCCTGGGTCTACAACCCGGGCCAGCGCCGCGTGCGTCGCGCGCCGAACATCGCCTACGACAACCCCGGCACGGCGGCCGACAACCTGCGCACGACCGACATGACCGACATGTTCAACGGCGCGCTCGACCGCTACGACTGGAAATACGTCGGCAAGAAGGAGATGTACGTCCCGTACAACTCGTACAAGGCGCACAGCGGCGACGTCAAGGTGGCCGACCTGATCAAGCCGGGTTACGTCAATCCGGACCTGCTGCGCTACGAGCTGCACCGCGTGCATGTCGTCGAGGCGAACCTCAAGGCCGGCCAGCGCCACATCAACCCGAAGCGCGTGTTCTTCCTCGACGAGGACAGCTGGCAGATCCTCGTCGTCGACCATTACGACGCGCAGGGCAAGCTGTGGCGCTACTCGGAGGCGCCGAGCGTCAACTACTACGAGGTGCCGGTGTTCTGGTCGACGCTCGAGACGCATCACGACCTCAAGTCGGGCCGCTACATCGCGGTCGGCCTCGACAACGAGGACAAGATGTACGACTTCTCGTACCAGACCACGCCGGACGCGTTCTCGCCGCAGTCGCTGCGCCAGCGCGGCATCCAGTAGGGCGCCACCCTGCCCGCGTCGCCGGCCGTCGATCGACGGCCGGCACGTGACACGAAGATCCGCGCGACCCCGCCGGGCCGCGCCCGCAGCAGGGGTTGCCCATGCACGCTTTCCGCTCACGCGCCTGCGCCGCCGC
>JAFLDX010000211.1 GCA_017302215.1 Lysobacterales bacterium | reverse complement strand
TTGTCAGAGGCTGGCCCATGGATCGAACACCGTCGTGGCTGGAACGATTGCGAACGCTGCCCGCCGCCACGCTCGATCAGATGATCGTGTCCGCGTGAATTCGTGGGGAAACCTCAGGGTCAGGTTCCTCTCTTCATCCATTCCGACGCGACGTGCGTGCCCGCGCCGAGAAAAAGTGAACCTGACCCCCGTTGACGCGAACAAATAAACCTGACCCGTTGGCGCTCCCTCAGCGCACGCTGACCGGCGTGCGCACGATCGCGTCGTTGTCGATCACGAAGACGAGGTCGTAGTCGCCGGCTTCCTCGGGTGCGCGCAGTTCGACCGCATCGCCTTCGGCCGGAACGGCCGCGTAGTCGCGATACTCCAGCGTGCCGCGGCGGACGAATCCGATCCAGTGGCGTGCGTGCCTCGGCCCCTTGAAGCGCACGCTGACCGGCGCGTTCGTCGCCATGCTCGACGGCGCCTCGAGGCTGGCCACGGCTGGGGTCACCCTCACCGGCTGTGACGCAACGACCTTCTCGCTCTCGTTGAGCACGTAGCGCAGCTCGTAATCGCCGGCTTCGACCGGGGCCATCAGCGTGGCCTGCGTGGTGGCACCCTGCGGGCGCACGTAGTCGCGATAGGTTCCGGCATTGCTGCCGGCTGGCGCGAACCCGATCCAGTGCGTGCCGCCCTCCGGTCCGTTGGCCGTGATGCTGACCGTGTCGCCGGCCATCACCGTCGCGGGTCCGCTGACGCGCGTGGCGCTCGCCACCACGGTGACGGGACGCACGGCAATGATCCGATCGTACTCGTTGAGCACGTAGCGCAGCTCGTATTCACCCGGCTCGGCCGGCGCGGCCAGCTCGAACGCGCTGACCGGCCCGGTCGGCCGACGGTAATCGCGGTACGCCGTGATCGGGCTGCCCTTCGGCGCGAAGCCGATCCAGTGGCCGTTTCCGGCCGGTCCGCGCGCCGTGATGCGGACCGTCGAGCCGGCCGTTGCCGTATCCGGCGCCTCGATGCTCGCCTGCGCATCGGCCACCTCAAGCACGACGCGCGCGAGCACGCTGGCCTTGCGGATCGGGCTGACGTAACGCAACTCGGTCGGACCGGCCGCAGCCGGCGCGCGCAGCGTGACCACGCCCGATGGGCCGGGCGATTCCTTCGTGCCGACCAGCGCGTAGTCGAGATAGGCGCCGTCCTTCGACCCGACCGGCGCGAACGTCACGTAGTCACCGCGATCGGCCGGCCCGCTCCAGCGGACCTCGACCGCTTCGGTGATCGTCAACGCGCCGGCCGCGGCCACGGTGGCCGATGCCGGCGGCGGTGGCGGCTCGGTGCTCGCTGTCACGGCGCCATCGAGCGCAGCGCCGAGTTCGACGGCGTTGCGCGCGTTGAAATAGCGGCCGCCGGTGTTTTCCGCGAGGCAACGCAACTGCGCCTGGTGCAGCGGGTTGCCGACATCGAAGCCGATCACGTGCGCGGTGAAGTCGACACCGTTCTTCTCGAGTTCCGCGCCGACCGCGCAGGGATCGAGGTTGCAGGTTTCCTCGCCATCGGAAACGAGGATCACGGTCGCCTTGCGTTCGCTCGACCGGAGCACGCCGGCGGCATGCTTGACCGCAGCCGACAACGGCGTCATGCCCTTGGCACCAAGGCCATCGACAGTGGCCTGGAACGTCGCCGTGTCGACGACGGCCGGTTCGATCAACGTCTCGATGTCGCTGCAGTCGCCCTTGCGCCGGTGGCCGTAGGCGACGAGGCCGAGGGTGTTCTCGGGCTTCCAGCGGGCGAGCACGTCGGCCACCGTCGCGCGAGCGATCTCGACCTTGGTCTTGCCGGAAACCTGGCCCCACATCGAGCCCGATGCATCGAGCACCAGCACCATGTTCTCGGCCGCAACGGCGGTACAGGACAACGACGCGCACAGCGCGAATGAAACCAATCGACGCATGATGACTTCCCGCAACGTGGAACGGCGATCATAGCCGCTGAGCCGAAACGAGGTCAGCCTCACTTCCCGCGGCGCCTGCCCGAGCGGGCGCCTCACGCAACGGCAGGAGGCGAGGCGCGCTCGTCCGTGACTCTGTCCGACGCCGGGGATTGAAACGTCGATGCCGATGTCGCCCGCTCGGCCCCAACCGGAACTGTTCGTCGTGCCATGCTTTCGACGACAGCGGTCGCCTTTCCATCATGCACGAGGGGACTGTTCGAACATGCGCTACGGCATCGCGGGATTCGTGGCCCGCATCGCCTTGGCTGTCGTCGCGTGTTCGACCTCCATTCCGCCACCGCCCGCCACGGCGGCCGGATCGATCACCGGCGAGCGCCTCGCGATCATCGTCGGCTGCGGGAACTGCCACCACCAGACGCCGAAGGAGATCCTCAACCCCCGCCGTTGCTCATCGTCCAAGCGTACTCGCTGCCCGAGTTCACCACCTTGCTGCGCGCCGGCGTCACGCGCGCGGGTCGCGACATGTTCGCGCAGGGCAGCGTGATGGGCATCGTAGCGCGCGAACAACTGGCCCACCTCACCGACGGCGAGATCGCATCGATCCACACGTACCTGCAGACGGGATGGACCGCCGAGCGCGCGGCACGCGAAGAGGCGAAGATTGCGACGTTCCCGCCGCCGACGTTCATGAAGCCATGAGAACGAGGTCATTTCCTGCCGCAACGAGGAAGATTCTCATGCGCTACGACGGTCGAATGACGTCGTTGCTGCAAGCGACATGCACCCATGCTGAGCGCGTGGCCCGCCAACCCCGACTCAATCTGCCCGGCATTCCCCGACACTTCGATCCTGGGCAGCCATCAGCTGCCATGCTTTCCCGACGACTTCACCGGGCTCGCGACCTGCCGCAGCAACCACGCCATCAGGCGCGCGTCGGCGTCCGGCTTGCCGTCGAACAGCCACGTGTGGCCGCCCGGTTGTTCGAGCCAGACGATCGGGTTCGCGGATCGGTTCGCCGCCTGCAGGCGGGCGACATACTTGGCCGTCGTCGCCGACGAGCCGTAGTTGTAGTCGTCCGGCGCGCTCTTCACGATCACGGTCGGCAGGTCGATCGCATCGGGCAGGCGGTAGTACGGCGCGTTGTGCACGAGCAGGCGCACGCCGTCGGGCGTGTGCGTATCGCCCAGTTCGACGAGGTTGCGCGCCGAGGTCGGATCGAGCCGCGCACCGCGCAGGTCGTCGGGTTGGCCGACGTTGTAGACGACCACGCCGAACTGGCGCGGCGCCGCGACGAGGGCCATGCCGGCCGGCTGCGCGCCGTTCGACGTGCCGAGCAGGATCGTGCGGTCGGCACGCGTGACACCGCGTTCGACGAGACCGCGCGCGACGGCGACGACGTCGGCGGCCGTGCGGTCCTTGGTCTCGCGCAAGGCCGCGCGATGCCAGGCCTCGCCGAGTTCGCCACCGCCGCGCGCGTGCGCGAACGCGAACGCCGCGCCCTGGCGTACCCAGGTCGCGAGCATCGGATTGAACGACGGCGCGGTGATCTGGCCGAAACTGCCGTAGGTCTCGAGCAGCAGCGGCAGCCTCCCGTCGAGCGCATGTCCGCGCGGGCGCAGGATCGTGACCGGGATGCCGACGCCGTCCTCGGCCGGTACGACGAGCGTCTCGACGAGCACATCCTGCGGCGGCCGGTACGCGCCACCCGGCACGATCGGCGCGGCGCCCGCGGCCTTGGCACCGCGCGCGACGCGGTACCAGCCGCCCGGATCCACCCAACCGGCCGCTTCGAACCACACGCCGTCGGTGCGCATCGAAGGATTCGCGAACGCGATGCTGCCGGCCAGCGGCAGTGCGATTTCCCTCGGCTTCGCCCCGGTGCGGTCGACGCGGTAGAGACGATCCTGCAGGTCGCGGAACTCGGTGAAATGGATGCGCCCGCGATCGAGGCGGAAATCGCGCAGCACGCCGGCGCGCTCGGCGACGACGGTCTTCCATGGTGCGCGCGCGCGGCGCAGGTCACGTGCGACGAGGCGCTTGCGATCGGCCGCCTCGTTCGTCAATGCGAACAGACGATCGCCGTCCAGCGCCGGCGCGCCGTGCCCGTCGTCGGACACGCGCTGCCAGTTCGCCTCTCCGGCCAGCACCGCGTCGATGCGTGCCGCCCACAGCTCGGCGCGGTCCGCACGGACGCGCGCGAGCCGCGCGACGATCCACGACGAACCGGGCGCCGTCACGATGGCCGACGGCAGGTCGTCATCCTCGAAGGCAATCGCGGCATCGACGCCATGGCCGAACACGGCGACATCGGCCACATTTTTCGTACCGAGCCGATGCAGGACCTGGCGTCCGCGCGCGTAGCGTGCCCCGGACGGCCCCTGCATCGCGCCGTCGGCGAGCCGTGGATAGACGAAACCGGAACTGTCCGGCAACCAGGTGACCTGATAGCGACTGCCGCTCGTCGTGGTCAGCAGGTCGGTCACGCGATCCGGCAGCAAGCGACCGGTGCGGACCTCGACGACCGACACCTGCGGCGCGTCGTCGCCGCGTCCGGTCGTCGTGATCGCCGCGTGGCGCCCGTCCCAGGACGGCGTGACGCGACGGATGCGCCCGCCGCGACCGGCGGCCTCGAGGGCCGCCGCATCGATCAGCAGGCGTTCGCGGTCGCTGCCGTCATCGAGCGCATGGATGGCGACACCGGCCTCGAGCCAGCGCGTGACGAGCACCGTGCCACGCGTCGGCGCGACCTGGCCCACGGTCGGCAGCGACTGCATCGATTGCGCGATCGCATCGCGCAGTGCCGCCGGCGGATCGACCGCGCCGAACACGGCATCGGCATGGGCGTGCTGGGCCTTCGCCCACGCCGTGAACGCGTCGCCTTGCGTGTCCTCCATCCAGCGGTATGGATCGCGCACCTCGACGCCGGCCACCGACTCGACGTGGACCTCGACGCGCGCCGGGGGCGGCGTGGGGATCGACGGCGAGACCGCGGCGGCGGACAGGGCCGCCGCGAGCACGGCGATCACGCCGATCGCGTTGGCACGCAGGACATTGCCCGATCGACGACGCCGCATGGCGTTTCCCTTCATCCCGCCGTTTCGCCAGTCTGCCCGAATCGCTGCATCGTCCGCGCGGACGGCCTCCTCCCGGATTCCACGCAGGCGCGCGACGAGGCGGGCCACGCCGTGATTTTCTCCGGGTGTCGGGGATCGCGCGCGTGCTGCGCGGACCGTGCGTGTCATTCGACGACGACTCCAATCGTCATTCCATCGTGTTCCCGACAATGCCCTCGTGCCACCCGACCCAGGAGAATCCTCATGGCAAGTCGCAAGACCGGCGATTCCGCACCGGGAGGTGCAACGAGGTCACCGAGGGCCGCGACCGCCCGACGGGTCGCCACCGCGCCACTGCCGACATCGATGGTCACCGGCAAGGCGAGCACCGCCAAGGCAGCCGTCGGCGACGCGCCCGCGCTCGCGTACATCGCCAGCCTGCCCCAGCCACAGCGCGGCATCGCCGAACGGATCGACCGCCTCGCGGCCGCTACCCTGCCCGGCCTCGAGCGCAGCGTGAAATGGGGCATGGCCTATTACGGCGTCGGCGACGGCTGGTGTTTCTGTTGCGGCGGATTCGACGGCCACGTGAAGCTGATGTTCGTCAACGGCGTCACCCTCGATCCGGTCCCGCCGGTGACGCCGGTCGCAATGGGCAAGTCGACCCGCGGTGTCGAACTCGTTCGCCTTGCCGACATCGACCGACACCCGCTCGTCGCCTGGATGCAGCAGATCTGCGCGCAGCCCGGCGTGGGCCAGCGTCGGAGCGGCAAGAGCTGAGGGCAAGAACGGGGTCAAGAACGGGGTCAGGTTCACTTCCTACCAAGAACGGGGTCAAGAACGGGGTCAGGTTCACTTCCTACCGCAAAGAGGAACATTTTCCTACGGAACGACGGTCGAATGACGGTCGTTGCTGCACGCGGCAGTCAC
>JAFLDX010000022.1 GCA_017302215.1 Lysobacterales bacterium | reverse complement strand
TGCCGGTGCCGGCCCGGCGCGTGCGGAACAGGGCGAACGTCGCCGCGAGCATCGCCAGCGACACGGCCACCCACAACGCGCGATTGGCGATGAGATAACCGGCGACCGAAGGCAAGCCGGTGTTGCGCTCCTCGGCCGACCAGTAGCGCACGGTGCGCGACATCGCGCGGATGCCGAGCGGCTCGATCAGGCTGGCGACCCAGACGTTGTCGATGTCGCGAAGCAGCGCCGCGCTGACCCCGTAGAGGACGAAGAAGCCGAGCACGCCGATGTAGACCCACAGGATCGAGCGCGTCGTCACCGCGAGCAGGGCGAGCAGGGCCGTGGTGAACAGCAGGTTCGGCAGCACGAGGACGACGAACGACCACGCGGTGGGTGCGACCGTCACCGGACCAAGGCGCTGCGGCTCGATCCACGGCATGAACTGGGCGACGAACAGGCCGACGGCGATGACGACGAAGACGGCGACGCTGGCCAGGAATGCGGCAGCCAGGCGTCCGGCCAGATAGTCGCCCTTGCGCACCGGGCTGGCAAAGATCAGCTCGGCCGTGCCGAGCTCGAAGTCGCGCAGCAGCGCACCGCTGATGAAGACCGGCACGATCAGCATGCCGAGCAGCGTGAAGAGCGACAGGAACTGCGCGGTCACGATCGGGGCGTTGCGGTGCACGTTGCCGATCCCGCCGCCCAGCTGCACGGCATCGCTGGCGACCGCCGCGAAACCGAGCAGGGCGAACAGGCCGGCCAGCAGCCACAGCAACGGCGAGCGCAATTGTTCTCGCAGTTCGAAGCGGAAGAACTCGATGATCATCGCCACGGCGTCATGCCGCCTGCGCGGGTTGGCGCTGCGCGCGCAACTGCTGGAAGTAGACGTCCTCGAGGTCCGGTGCGATGCGCTCGAATCCGTCCTCCGGTCGCTCCGCGCTGAACACGTGGATCACCGGATGGCCGGCGACGAGGCGGGTCGACAGCACGGCGTGGTTCGCCTCGTAGTTGGGCAGCGTGGCCTTGCTCACCTGCTTGCGCCACACGCGGTCGGCGAGCCCGGCGATCGCCTCGGCCGGACGTCCACCCAGCAGGACCTGGCCCTTGTTCATGATTGCCATGGTCTGGCACAGGTCGGTGACGTCCTCGACGATGTGCGTGGACAGGATCACCACCACCGATTCGCCGATCTCGGCGAGCAGGTTGAGGAAACGGTTGCGCTCCTCCGGATCGAGCCCTGCGGTCGGTTCGTCGACGATGACGAGGCGCGGATTGCCGAGCAGCGCCTGGGCGATGCCGAAACGCTGGCGCATGCCGCCCGAGAACGTGCCGAGCTTGCGCTTGCGCACGTCCCACAGGTTGACCTGGGCGAGCAGCCCTTCGACGACCTCGCGACGCTGGCCACGGTCGTCAAGCCCCTTGAGCACGGCGAAATGATCGAGCAGGTCGATCGCGCTCACCTTCGGGTAGACGCCGAAGTCCTGCGGCAGGTAGCCGAGTCGGCGACGCACGGCGTCCCTGTCGTTGAGCACGTCGACAACCCCGTCCGGCGTCTCCAGTGCCGCGCTGCCGGCGTCGGCTTCCTGCAGCGTGGCCAGGGTGCGCATCAGGGACGACTTGCCGGCGCCGTTCGGGCCGAGCAGGCCGAACATGCCGCGCGGCACGTCGAGCGAGACGCGATCGAGGGCTTTCACGCCGTTCGGGTAGGTCTTCTCGAGATTCCGGATCGTCAGCACTGCCCCGCCTCCTTGTCGCGCCGTTGCGGCACGCGGTGATTCTCGCCGCCCGCCTGCCGGGCCCTACCAGTGCCGATGGGCACAGTGCGCCAACGGTTGCACGCCGGGCACGTCAGCGGGTCGGGGCGTCGCGCCGTCGACGCCGGCATCGCGCCACGAGCCGCTTGACGCGCCGACGGCGCATCGTTGCGGTCAGCGACTCCAAAACGCACTGCGACGCTCAGCGCGCGAGAGCCACGCGCGTTTCCAGGGAGCAGGTGAAGGCCGCGCAAGCGGCGTCGTAGTCCCACTGTTCGATGACGCACGGGCCGCCGTGCGCACGGGGTTCGAAGCGGATCACGTTGAGCGAATTGACGGCCTCGCCGCGCGTGCGATGCGAGATGGCGGTGCCGGCCTGCACGCACCAGGCAGGCCGCGGCAGCGCGGCGAACGCGTCACGGAGCGGGCGCACGTAGGGCAGATGGATATGCCCGCCGAGGATCAGGTCGGCGCCGGCCTCGACCCACGCCGGCACGGCGCGGCGATGGCCGTGGGCGAGGTTCGCGAGATCGCTGTCGACGATCGCATGCACGGGATGATGCAGGGCGACGACGCGCAGGCGATCGGCCGGTGCGCTGCGCAGGCGCGCGCAGACGCGCTCGATGCGGGCCGCATCGATCTCGCCGTCCTTGTGTCGGCGCGGCGTGGTCGAGTCGATGCAGGTCACATGGAATTCCGCACCGTCAAAGGTCGGTTCGCGTTCGGCGCCGAAGGCGCGCGTGAAGTTCGCGTACGGGTGCAGGAAGCGCGCGGCGAGATTGAACAGCGGGATGTCGTGGTTGCCGGCCAGCACGCACGATGGCGATGCGAGCCGATCGACGAAGGCGCGCGCGTCGGCGAACTGCGTGCGCCGAGCGCGCTGGGTCAGGTCGCCCGTGACGAGCACGAGTCGCGGCCGCAACTGCCGGACGAGGTCGACGACGGCCTCGACGACCGCGATGCGCTCGGTGCCGAAATGCAGGTCGGACAGGTGGACGAGCGTGCTCATCCCGGATCGCGCTCGGCACTCGCGTCCTGCGGCGCGAGCAGGCGCAGCGGTCGCTCGGCGATCTCGAACACCAGCGGCATCTGCAGGCGCAGCAGTTCGCCGTCCACGGCGACCTTGAGCGTGCGCCTGCGCCGGCGCGCGGCGTCGACCGTCAGGCGACGCACGGCGCGGACGTCGACCGAATCGGCTTCGCCGAGCGTGCCGAGCGCGCCACGCACGATGAGTCCGAGCATCGCCCAGCGGCCGATCGGACGCAGGCTGACCGCGACCAGTTCGCCGTCACCGATGCGCGAATCGGGATCGAGCCCGAGCCGGTCGAACTGCAGCGGGTTGTTGCCGACCAGCAGGGTCAGGGTGCGCAGGCTGGCACGCCGTGTCCCGTCGCCGACCTCGATGTCGAGCAGCGCGCGTCGGCCGAGCAGGGTCGCAAGGCCCGACCACAGGGCGACGATGCGACGGCGTCCGAAACGCTGCTTCCATGCCTCGCGATCCTCGAGCACCTGCGGATACAGACCGACGCTCGCGTTGACAAGGAACGGGTGTCCGTTGACGAGTCCGACCTGCGCGTCCCGCGTGGTCGAGCGCAGCAGCAGGTCGACCGACGCCTCGACATCCGACGGAATGCCGTGCGCGCGACCGAAGTAGTTGAACGTGCCTTGCGGCAGGATGCCGAGGGCGACGTCCTCGGCGAGCGCCGCGGCGGCGACGGCGTTGATCGTGCCGTCCCCGCCGCAGGCCACGAGCGTGCCGCCGGCTCGACGCACGCGTTGCGCTGCGCGGCGGGCCGCATCCGGCATCTGCCGCCCGTCCTCGACGATCTCGAACGCGCAGGTCCGTCCGGCGGCGCGAATCAATTCCTCGATGCGCGCACGCACCTCGGACGCGTCATTGCGGCCGGAACCGGCATTCATGACGACCACGAACGCGGCATCCTGCGACTCGTGCGGCGGCATCGGGCAACTCCTGAGGGGTCGCTCCATTCAATACGACGGCGCTGAACCTGCCCCGAACCGCTCCGTGGCGGCGGCCTGGCGCGTTACGATGCATGCGGCACGCGTGGAGGACTCATGTCGGGCGAAATCAACTACTGGCCCCTGATCGGCGTCGCGATCGTCGTCGCGGGCTTCGCGCTGCGCCGCAATCCGGTGCTCGTCGTCATCGTCGCGGGGCTGGCCAGCGGACTCGCCGCCGGCATGGACGTTCCGACCCTGCTCGGGGTGCTCGGCAAGGCCTTCGTCGAAAACCGCATGCTGCTCGCCTTCGTGCTGACCCTGCCGGTCATCGGCCTGCTCGAACGCCACGGCCTGCGCGAGCGCGCACGCGACTGGATCATCGGACTGCGCGGGCTCACCTTCGCGCGCTTCCTCACCAGCTACCTCGGCCTGCGCCAGTTGCTCAGCATGTGCGGTCTGACCCACGTCGCCGGTCACGCACAGACCGTGCGCCCGCTGGTTGCACCGATGGCCGAAGCCGCTGCCGAACGCGAGCTCGGTCGCCTCGACCGGGTCCAGCGCGAACGCGTACGCGCACAGGCCGCGGCGACCGACAACATCGGTCTGTTCTTCGGCGAAGACGTGTTCATCGCCTTCGGTGCGGTACTGCTCGTCCAGGGCTTCTATGCGGGCCACGGCATCCAGCTCGAACCGCTGGACATCGCCCTGTGGGCACTGCCGAGCGCGATCGCCGCGTTCGTCATCCAGGCCGTGCGCATCCGCCTCGCACGGCGCGCGCTCGCCCGACGTCACGCCGGGGGGGCCGATGTTCCGCCTTGAGCACCTGTACTGGCTGGTCGCCCTGTTCCTCATCGCCAGCGCGCTGTTCAACCTGCGCGAGCGGCGGTGGTCGATGGCCGCGTTCTGGGCGATCCTGGCGCTTCCGTTCGCGCTCGGCGAGGCGATCCTGCGCGCGCACGCCGCCGGGGCGATCTGGCCGGCCCAACTGATGGGGATCGGCGTCATCGCCCTCGGCCTGCTCGCCGCGCGCAATCCGCTGAAGACCACCGCCGACACCGATGCCGCGCGGGCAGCCCGCGAAGTCGAAGCGACGCGCATCGGATCGCGCCTGTTCGTGCCGGCGCTCGCCATTCCGGTGGTGACCGCGGCGTTGTACTTCGGCAGTCGCGCGGCGGCAACGCACGGCGTCGTCTGGTTCGAAACGAGGGCGCAGAGCCTGCTCGCCCTCGGTGCGGCCTGCGTGATCGCGCTCGTGATCGCGCTGATCGTCACGCGTGCGAAGGCAACCCGTGCCGTCGCCGAAGGCCGGCGTCTGCTCGACAGCGTCGGCTGGGCGATCCTGCTGCCGATGCTGCTCGCCACGCTCGGCAGCGTGTTCGCCGCAAGCGGCGTCGGCACGGCCATCGCGCCGCTGATCGAAGCGCTGATCCCGATCGACAATCGTCTCGCCTGCGTGCTCGCGTTCGGCGCGGGCATGGTCGTGTTCACGATGATCATGGGCAATGCCTTCGCCGCGTTCCCGGTGATGATGGCCGGCATCGGCCTGCCGCTGCTGGTCGAGGGCCACGGCGCCGACCCCGCCGCGCTCGGCGCGATCGGCATGCTGACCGGGTACTGCGGCACCCTGCTGACGCCGATGGCGGCGAACTTCAACATCGTGCCGGCCGTCCTGCTCGAACTTCGCGATCCGTACGGCGTGATCCGCGCCCAGTTCGCCAGCGCACTCGCCCTGATGGCGGTCAACATCGTGCTGCTCGCGACAGTGGTGTTCCGCTGATGCAAAGTGTCCTCGTCACCGGTTTCGAGCCGTTCGAAGGCCAGGCAGTCAATCCGTCGCACGAACTCGTGCGCCTGCTCGATGGCGAGACGATCGCCGGTCATGCGCTGGTCGGTGCGGTGCTGCCGGTCGCGTTCGCCGACGCACCGACGGCACTCGCCCGTCTCGTCGAACGCCACGCGCCGGCACTCGTGCTCGCCACCGGCCTCGCCGGTGGACGCGCGGCGCTGAGCCTCGAACGCGTCGCGATCAACCTGGCCGATGCACGCATCGCCGACAACGCGGGCGCGCGGCCGGTCGATGCCGCGGTCGTGGCGGGCGGACCGGACGCCTACTTCAGCGATCTCCCGCTCAAGGCCATGCGCGCGGCGATGCGCGCGGCGGGGGCGCCGACCGAGCTGTCACTGAGCGCCGGCAGCTTCGTCTGCAACCAGGTCTTCTACGCGCTATGCCACCTGCGCGCGACCCGGCTTTCGTCGATGCGCTGCGGATTCCTGCACCTGCCGTGGCTGCCCGTGCAGGTCCTCGATCTGCCGCTGCAGCCAAGCATGGACATCGAAACGATGGTCGCCGGCGTGCGCGCGGGGATCGCCTGTGCGCTCGGCACGACGACCGATCTCGCGGTCGGCACCGGCCCGACCCACTGAACGCGGCTCATCGCGACTAAGCGACCCCACGCGCCTCGGCCGCATGCGACGGAGCGATCCGCCGTCATGACACCGACCGGCGCGTGCCGGTCGACAGGCAGGCGCACGCAGCCGCTCAACACCCGCTGTCGGCGTCGTCTTCCGCGGTCAGTTCGAGCACGAGTTCACCGTGGTCGGCGTACGGCAGCTTCACCTTCACCGCATCGGTCGAGTAGTAGAAGCCGGCCTTGGCCGGCGCGGTGAGCTTGTCTCGTGCCTTCGACTCGTAGGTCCTGCCGATCGCATCGGGCGTGGTCGCCACGGCCAGACGGCGCACGTCCTCGAGCACGATGCAGCTCAACAGGCGGGTCGGCTTGAACGGACGCATGTCGAGATAGAGCGGGTCGGCCGGGCGGCTGTCGCGCACGCTGCCGTCCTCGTTGAGCAGGTAGAACACGGGTTTGTAGACGGCGTTGCCTCGACCCTTGTCGTTCGAGCGCGCGATGACCTGGATGCGCAACGCGGCATGTTCGAGCTCGCGCGGCAGTTCGATCTCCCGATAGCGGCTTTTCCCCTGAGGGAAATCGCGCTCCGGTGCGAGCTCATCGATGCGCAGCCGCTCGGGACGCCCCACGCCGAGCACGACGACACCCTCCTCGGGCGCATCGCGCACGTCCGGTTCGGCACTGCGCGAGCCGAACAGGCGCTCCTTCCATTCGATGAAAGGATTGCCGGCAACCGCCTGCAGCGGAACGGCGAGCAGGATGGCGAAAAGGTAAAAATGGATTCTTGGTCGTGTCATCGATTGCGGGTGGCGCCTCGGCGGCGGCGGCCCGTTGCCGCCTCGAGCGCCCGGATTGCAGGTTCTTCGCGGGATTTTCCGATCCGGCCCCGGACTGCCGGCGCTGGTGACGCCTGACCGGTGGCTGCGGAGCGGCTTCGACAGCGACGCGATCGCGCGAGCAATGCCACGCCGGACCGCGCCGCCCTTGCCGGCCCTTCGCTACGGCTTGTAGACGATCGGCTCGAGTTCCTTGCCCTGCTGGTAGAACGTCTCGAGCTGCAGGGTGTTGCCGATGCTGCCGATGATGCGCTTCTGCTCGTCGGACGCGATCGCCTTGCCCTTCTTCTCGCGCAGCACGATGCCCTTGATCTTCTTGGTGTCCTTGAGATCGCTGATGTAGCCGAAAAGTTCCGCCTTGCCGAACGTGAAGGCGTCGATCGCGAAGCGGTCCTCCTTCACCGGCGTGACCATTGCGCGTCCGTCCTTGATGTCGGTCGCATGGACGGATGACGCCAGCAGCACGGCGACGAAGCCGGCCACGAGCATCGCCTGGAACGCTCCGAGCACGTGTTTCATGGTCATCTCCGTCAGTCGTTCTTCTTCGTAGTGGTCTGGATTTCGTTGATCTCGCCGTCTTCCTCGACGTAGGCCTTGAACTTGAGGTCGACGGAAAGACGCGCGATCGCGACGACGTGGCCGTCCTTCACGCTCTGCTTTTCGCTGCGCTTGAGCAGGACCGTCTCCATGGGCAGGCCCTGTTCCTTGCGGTAGTTGAGCGCGCTGCGCAGGTCCTGGGCGACGAACGGAACCTCGTTGTAGTCGAACTGGCCATCCTTCTCGGCGAGGATCGTCACGTCGAACGTGGCCGGGATGTTCGCGCCGCGCACCACGTCCTGGCGCGCGTTGCGACCACCGCAGGCGGCCAGCATCGCCATCGCGGCGCCGACCAGGACAAGCCGCGCGAGGGAACGGGAAACAGGCAGCCGCATCGATGCAACCTCCGGGAAGACAGGTCCGCAAGCCTACCACCGAACGTCATGCGGTTCGCGCCGCGCGCCTCAGGTACGCGGCAGGGTCACGCCGAGTTGGCCCATGTACTTGCCGCCGCGGTCCTTGTAACTGGTCGAGCACTCCTCGTCGGACTCGAAGAACAGCATCTGGGCAACACCCTCGTTGGCGTAGATGCGTGCCGGCAACGGCGTCGTGTTCGAGAACTCGAGGGTCACGTGACCCTCCCACTCGGGTTCGAGCGGGGTCACGTTGACGATGATTCCGCAGCGCGCGTAGGTCGACTTGCCGAGGCACACGGTGAGCACCGTGCGCGGAATGCGGAAGTACTCGACGGTGCGCGCGAGAGCGAACGAATTCGGCGGGATGATGCAGACATCCCCGGTGAAATCGACGAAGTTGCCCGAGTCGAACTGCTTCGGGTCGACGATCGTCGAGTTGATGTTGGTGAAGATCTTGAACTCGTTCGCGCAGCGCACATCGTATCCGTAACTCGATGTCCCGTACGAGATCAGGCGGGCGCCCGCCGCATCGCGCTTGACCTGGCCCGGTTCGAACGGCTCGATCATGCGCTGCTGCTCGGCCATGCGGCGGATCCAGTGGTCGGACTTGATGCTCATGCGTCGGGGACTCGGCGGGAAGTGGGTGCGGGTCGCGCAGCGGGCGCGCGATCGCGGCGGTGCGGCGCGGCGGACGCGGGAAAATACCGGAAATGACCGACCGGTGGCCAGCGCAGAAGGGCGTCCTCGAGGCGCGTGCCGGCACCGACGTTGTGCACGACCAGCGGTCGCGCGCCATCGGCGCTGCGCCGGTCGGAAACGATGCCGATGTGCGGTTCGCCGCGCTCGAGGCGCCAGCTGACGAGGTCACCCGGCAGGTAGTCCGCGGGAACACTCGTGGCCGCGAGCACGTCCGCGTGCCGCCCGAGGAAGGTCTCGAGGTTCGGCACGCGGCGATGGTCGATGTTCGGGTCCGGCCCGCGCAGGCCCCAGATGCGCGGATAGGCCGCGAAGTGCGCGCGCATGTCGCGGTTGACTTCGAGCTGCAGGTCGATCCCGATTGCACGCCAGGCACGCACGACGACGTCGGCGCAGACCCCGCGTTCGGCCGGCACGTCGCCGTTCGGGAACTCGATGCGCCGCCAGGCAGGGTCGTAGATCAGGGTCACGCCGACCTGTGCATGCGCGGCCGCGAGCACGTCGGCGACGCGCACCGCGCGCTGTTCGTCGGCGAGCGCAGCGTGAGACGGGATCGCACTCGCCGACAACGCGGCCAGCAGGCCGGCCACCCGGGTGCCCAGCCACTTCATGTGTTCTGGATGACGATCTTCGGGAACTGGATCGACTTGTTGCGCGCGCGAACCGACAGGCGCCCGGATGCATTGCGCGCGATCTCGCGATAGCGCTCGGCGAGGTCCGAGGCGGGCATCGCCGCGACCGTCGGCGTGCCGCCATCGGCCTGTTCGCGGATGCGCATGTCGAGCGGCAGGCTGCCGAGCAGCGGCACGCCGTACTGTTCGGCCATGCGCGAGCCCCCGCCGTTGCCGAAGATGGCTTCCTCGTGGCCGCAGTTCGTGCACACGTGGGTCGCCATGTTCTCGACGATGCCGAGCACCGGAACGTTGACTTTCTCGAACATCTTGAGCGCCTTGCGCGCGTCGAGCAGGGCGATGTCCTGCGGCGTCGTGACGATCACTGCGGCCGAGACCGGCACGCGCTGGCACAGCGTCAGCTGGATGTCCCCGGTGCCGGGCGGCAGGTCGATCACGAGGTAGTCGAGGTCGACCCACTGGGTTTCGGACAGCAGTTGCTGCAGCGCCTGCGTGACCATCGGCCCGCGCCAGATCATCGGCGTGTCCTCTTCGATGAGGAAGCCGATCGACATCGCCTGGATGCCGTGGTTGCGCTTCGGCTCGATGTGCTGGCCATCCGGCGAGTCGGGCTTGCCGGACAGGCCGAGCATGCGCGGCTGGCTCGGTCCGTAGATGTCGGCATCGAGCAGGCCGACGCTCGCGCCCTCGGCATGCAGGGCGAGGGCGAGGTTCGCGCTGACCGTCGACTTGCCGACCCCCCCCTTGCCCGAGGCGACGGCGATGATGTTGCGCACGTTCGGCAGCGGGGTCAGGCCCTCCTGCACGCGGTGCGAGGCGACGCGCGACGAGACGCCGACCGCCGCATGGGCGATGCCGGGCTCCGCCTCGAGTGCCGCGCGCACCCGCGCGGCCAGGATCGGTTGCCAGGACAGCGCCGGGTAGCCGAGTTGAAGGTCGATCGACACGTTCTCCGCGGAAACGCCGATGCCGCGCAGCGCGCCCGAGGCGACAATGTCCTGGCCGCTGTGCGGATCGGTGATGCCGCCGAGGATTTCCCTGACCCGCGCCTCGCTGACTGGATTCATCGCGCCTGCCGAGTATCGAAAGGCCGCTATTATGCCTGAGCGTCCGGCCCTCCCCCGCTTCCCCGGGACGCCGTCGACGCGCTGCGTGAACCGATCCGGCCCGACGCGGTCCAAGTCCGCCGTGCATTCCGTGAACATTCCGTTCCGAAGGAGACTCGCATGAACCTCACGCGTTGGGCGACCGCCCTCGCTGCCGTACTCGCCGTGGCGGCGTGCAGCCGCGAACAACCCTCGGCACTGCCGGCGCCACCTCCCGCCACCGCGCCCGCCGCCGCTCCCGTCGCGTCCGCATCGCCGGCACCGGTCGAGGCGGCACCACCGCCGCTCAGCGAGCGCATCGTGGCGTCCGAAACGGACGCGCCGGTCGCGCCGTTCGCCAGCACGAGCTTCGCCGTCTGCGACGAGTACTTCGAGAAGGCGCGCCAGTGCATCAACACGCGCATGAATCCCGATGACCGCAAGGTGATCGGCACCGAGCTGCGCAATTCGGTACGCCTCGTCACCGCTTCCGTGCAGGGCGGCAGCGAACACGCGCGCATCGAGCAGAACTGCAAACGCCTGCGCGCGGTCAGCGCTCGCCAGCTGTCGAAATTCGGCTGCACCGACATCTGAGCACGTCGCACGCCCGTGCCGGCTGTGCCGGCGCGGGCGGTCTGCATGCGATAATCGGGCTCCCGCGCGCCGCATGCATGGCTCAATGAATCCACAGACGAAGCACCTCGTCACGACCGCCCTGCCCTACGCGAACGGTCCGCTGCACATCGGCCATCTGGTCGGCTACATCCAGGGCGACATCTGGGTGCGCGCGCACCGCATGACCGGCGAGGTCGTCCACTTCGTCTGCGCCGACGACGCGCATGGTACGCCGATCATGCTCGCCGCGGAGAAGGCCGGAATGACCCCCGAAGCGTTCATCGCGCCCGTGCAGGCCTCGCACGAGCGCGACTTCGCCGACTTCGGCGTCGCCTTCGACCATTACCATTCGACCCATTCGTCCGAGAACCGCGAGCTCGTCGAGACCGTGTACCGCGCCTTGCGCGACGCCGGTGCGATCGCGAAGCGCTCGATCCAGCAGCTCTACGACCCGGCCAGGCAGATGTTCCTGCCGGACCGCTACATCAAGGGCGAGTGCCCGAACTGCGGCACGCCGGACCAGTACGGCGACAACTGCGAGCACTGCGGCGCGACCTACGCGCCGACCGAACTGAAGAATCCGCGCTCGGTCGTCTCGGGCGCCGTGCCCGAACTGCGCGACTCGGAGCACCACTTCTTCCAGGTCGGTCGTTACGAGTCCGTGTTGCGCGAGTGGTTCGCCGGCGCGCTGACGGGTGGCCAGGCGGTCGCCCATCCTGGCGTCATCGCCAAGCTGCGCGAATGGCTCGATTCCGACGGCGGCCTGCGCGACTGGGACATCTCGCGCGACGCGCCGTACTTCGGCTTCGCCATACCCGACGCGCCGGGCAAGTACTTCTACGTCTGGCTCGACGCGCCGCTCGGCTACCTGGCGAGCTTCAAGGCGCTGTGCGCACGCGAAGGCCTTTCGTTCGACGAGTTCCTCGGCCCGGCGAGCACGGCGCAGATGCACCACTTCATCGGCAAGGACATCGTCAACTTCCACGGCCTGTTCTGGCCGGCGATGTTGCACGGTGCCGGCCTGCGCGTGCCGAGCGCGCTGCACGTCAACGGCTACCTCACGGTCAACGGCGAGAAGATGTCGAAGTCGCGCGGCACCTTCATCCTCGCGCGCACCTACCTCGACGCCGGCCTCGACCCGGACCACCTGCGCTACTATTTCGCGACGAAATCCTCGGGCGGCGTGGTCGACCTCGATCTCAACCTCGAGGATTTCGCCCAGCGCGTCAACTCGGACCTCGTCGGCAAGTTCGTCAACATCGCCTCGCGCTGCGCGAAGCTGCTCGAGACGCATTTCGACAACCACCTGGCCGCACCGTTCTGGACCACGAGTCCCGGTGCACCGCAGCCGCCGCAGGCCTGGGAGTCCGCGGCGATCCTTGTCCTCGCCGCAGCGACGCGCGACCTGACAGCTGCCGTCGCCCACTATGGGATCGACGACTTCAACAAGGCCACGAGCGCGATCATGGCCGTGGCCGACCGTGCCAACGCCTACATCGCCGATGCCGCGCCGTGGGCGCTGGCGAAGGACCCGGCACGACGCGACGAATTGCACGTCGTGCTGTCGACCGGCATCAACCTGTTCCGTGCGCTCGCCTGCGCGCTCAAGCCGATCCTGCCGGCGACCGTGGCGAAGGCCGAATCCTTCCTCGCCCTCGACGGCGGCTTCGGAGGTTTCGACGACCTCGGCCAGCACCTCGCCGACCATGCCGTGCGCCCGTACCAGGCGCTTGCGACGCGCATCGATCCGAAGCAGCTCGCGGCCATGATCGAGGCCTCCAAGGATTCGCTCGGCAGCGCTGCCGGCAGCGCTGCGCCCGTGCAGCCGACAGCCCCGTCGACCGCCTCAGCGGCGGTCGCGACGACGCCTGCTCCTGCCCCGGCCAGCGCCAGCGCCGCGGCCGCACCGGCGACGATCTCGATCGACGACTTCGTCCGCCTCGACCTGCGTATCGGCAAGGTGCTCGAATGCAGCTTCGTCGACGGTTCGGACAAGCTGCTGCGCTTTCGTCTCGATGCCGGCGAGCTCGGCGAGCGCCAGATCTTCTCGGGCATCCGCGCCGCGTACGCGGAGCCCGAGAAACTCGTCGGTCGCCACGTCGTCTTCGTCGCCAATCTCGCCCCGCGCAAGATGCGCTTCGGCGTCTCCGAGGGCATGATCCTCTCGGCCGGCAACGGTGGCGACGACCTCAAGCTGCTCGATGTCGACGCGGGCGCCGTCGCGGGCGCGACGGTGCGCTGAAGCCGGCATCGCATGGCTCCCGCCCTCGCCTGCGTCGACTGGGCCGCCGACCACCTCGACGCGCTCGTGCTTGTCGCGCTGCTGCGCTCGGAAGGCATCGACGCGTTCCTGCCGGACGAAAACCTTGTCCGGCAGAACTGGCTCCATGTTTTCGCGTTCGGCGGTTTCCGCGTGCTCGCACGGTCGGCGGACGCCGCGCGCGCGGCCGATCTGCTCGCCCGGTACCGGTCCGGCCGCCTGGCCATCGACGAAGCCGCTGTCGAGCATCCCGCCTGCCCGCGCTGCAGTGGCGAATGCACGGTGGCCGACCCCCGGCCTCGTCGACAGGTGTTCGTCGCGTTCCTGCTGAGCCAGGTCGCCGCGTACGCGCTAATGTTTGTCGACGGCGGCACCGGCGCAAATGCGCTGGTCGTCGTCACAGTGCTTGTCTTGCCGGGGCTGGCCCAACTGGCCCCGGGCCTGTTGCGTTGGCATGTGCTGCGCCGCTACCGCTGCGACGACTGTGCGAATCGGTGGCGTGCAAGCGCCCGCCCGGGATTCGCGCAGCTGCAGCGCGATGCGCAAACCTGATCACGACTCGCACTGGATGGAACACTTCCTCGCCGACCGCCTCGACGCCCTGTTGCCGCAGACGCAATGCACGCGTTGCGGTTATGCGGCGTGCCGGCCGTATGCCGAGGCGATGGCTTCAGGCGAAGCCGAAGCCGATCGTTGCCCACCCGGAGGCAATGCCGGCGCGGATGCGCTGGCGGCCTTGCTCGGGCGCGCGGCGAAGCCGGTCGATCCCGCGTACGGATGCGAAGCCGCGCCGACCGTCGCGGTGATCGACGAAGCCGCCTGCATCGGCTGCACGAAGTGCATCCAGGCCTGTCCGGTCGATGCGATCGTCGGCGCGGCGAAGCGCATGCATTCGATCCTCGCGGACGAATGCACGGGCTGCGAGCTGTGCATTGCGCCGTGCCCGGTCGATTGCATCACGATGCAGCCGATTGCGGCCGCACCGTTGTCCCGCGCGGCGGTGCTCGCGCGCGCCGTGTCGGCTCGGCGGCGTTACGAAGCGCGTGCGCACCGGCTCGAGCGGACGGTCGCCGAGCGATCGACTCGCGAGATCGATGCTCGTGCCACCGACGTCCCCGATGATGTCAAACCGCCGATCACGCGCAGCGCCGTGCTCGAAGCGATCGCGCGCGGCAGGGCGAAGCGCGCGGCGGGCGGCGGCAACGGCGGTACGGGCACGTGAAGCGCGAGAACGTCGTCGAGCTGTTCACGCGCCTGCGCGAGCTCGATCCGCATCCGACCACCGAACTCGAGTACACGACGCCGTTCGAACTGCTGGTCGCGGTGATCCTCTCGGCGCAGGCCACCGACGTCGGCGTCAACAAGGCGACGCGGC
This sequence comes from Lysobacterales bacterium, assembly GCA_017302215.1. GTDB lineage: Bacteria > Pseudomonadota > Gammaproteobacteria > Xanthomonadales > Rhodanobacteraceae > Dokdonella. The sequence goes on along the minus strand of JAFLDX010000022.1, from coordinate 13,444 downwards.
GCCTCTATCCGGTCGCGCGCACGCCGCAGGCAATCCTCGATCTCGGCGAGGAAGGCCTCAAGCGGCACATCGCAACGATCGGCCTGTTCAACGCGAAAGCGAAGAACGTCATCGCGACCTGTCGCATCCTGATCGAGTCGCACGGCGGCGACGTGCCGCGTGACCGCGCGGCGCTCGAGGCACTGCCCGGGGTCGGCCGCAAGACCGCCAACGTGATCCTCAACACCGTGTTCGGCGAACCGACCATCGCGGTCGACACGCACATCTTCCGCGTCGCCAACCGCACCGGTCTTGCCGCCGGCAAGACCGTGCGTGCGGTCGAGGACCGGCTGATCAAGGTCGTTCCGGTCGAGTTCCGCCTGCACGCGCACCATTGGCTGATCCTGCACGGCCGCTACACCTGCAAGGCGCGCAAGCCGGACTGCCCGCGCTGCGTGATCCGCGACCTGTGCGCCTGGCGCCACAAGACACCGGCGGCTTGAAGCCGCTGGCCACGCCGGTATCATCGCCGCCCCGAACGAAACACGCCGACTGCGCCATGGGCAACATCGTCTGGCTCGCCTCGTACCCGAAATCGGGCAACACCTGGGTGCGCGCGTTCCTCGCCAACCTCGTCGCCAACCGCAGCGAACCGGTGCCGATCAACGACCTGCCGCGCTTCGCCGACGACGAGGCACGCCCCGAACTGTTCAGCGCGCTCGCGGGCCGGCCGAGCACCGAGCTGAGCTTCGAGGAGATCTCGGTCCTGCGCCCGCGCGTGCACGCCGGGATAGCCGCGCACGCGAGCGGCACGCGCTTCGTCAAGACCCACAACATGGCCGGCAGCGTCGACGATCATCCGCTGCACAACTGGGACGTGACCGCCGGCGCGATCAGCATCGTGCGCAATCCACTCGACGTCGCGGTCAGCATGACCCATCACTTCGGCATCGATCTCGACACCGCGATCGAACGCCTCGGCAACGAGCACGTCGCCACCGCCAACGATGCGCTGTTCGTGACCCAGGTGCTCGGTTCCTGGTCGATGCACGTCGGCAGCTGGGCCGCGATCGAGCGCGAGCGCTTCCTCGTGGTGCGCTACGAGGACCTGGTCGAGAAGCCGGTGAAGGCGTTCACGAAGATCGCGCGCCTCGTCGGCGCCGGCCAGGACCGCGTGCGCATCGAGCGCGCGATCCGGCACGCGCGCTTCCAGAACCTCGCCGCGATGGAAAAGGCCGGTGGCTTCGTCGAGGCAAGCGGGCGCACCGCGCGCTTCTTCCGCAAGGGTCGTGTCAACGAGTGGCGCGAGGTGCTCGGTCGCGACCAGGTCTCGCGCGTGGTCGCCGCGCATCGCGGACAGATGGCGCGCTTCGGCTACGTGCCGGCAGGATACTGAAAGACCGGGCGTCGGAAAAAAATGAGGCAGCCCTACGGGCTGCCTCGAGGACGACTGCGTGGGAGGTATCAGTCGTGGAGAGACGGCAATCGGAAGCGCTTACCAGTAGAACTGCGCGCGCGCCTCGACGATGTTCGGATCGTCGTCGATGTCGCGGCGCGTGCTGTTGACGCGGACGTAGTTCGCGGCGAGCTTGAAGTTCGAGCGCCAGTACCAGTTCACGCCGAAGGTGATGTTGTCCTGCTCGCCGCCGAGCACCGGACCGTCGTCGAGATCGGTCTTGTCGTAGCGCAGGCCGAGCTGCCACATGCCCGATTCCGGGTTGTCGGGCAGCGGGGTGGTCGGCAGGCCGGCCTTGTAGCCCCAGGTCTCGCCGGTCAGGTTCCAAACGCCGTAGACGTACCAGCTGTTGCCGGTGAAATCCGGCGCGCTCGTCGCGCCGGTGCGGCCCGTGGTCGAACGCATGTATTCGCCCTGCACCTTGAGCGGGCCGCCGACCCACAGGCCCTCGAGGCCATAGGTGCGCACGCGATCGGTGTTCGTGATGTTGCCGGTGTCGATCAGGCGAACGGCCGACAGGTCGGCGTCCGGACGCACGCGCCAGCGCGAGGTGTCGTTGCCGGTGTCGTAGTCGACCGCCGAGATGCCGAAATGCAGGATATGGCCGTTGTCGCGCATCGGCGCGTAGTAGAAGCGGCCGCCGAAGCCCTGGCCCTTGTTGAGGTTGCGCGTCAGCTCGCGACCGAACGCACTGGCCTGGTAGCCCCATGGGCCGGTGTCGTTGCCGTAGGCGACGCCGACGCGACGCGCGACGCCGAACAGGTTCGTGACCATCGCCTTCGAGATGAAGTCGTTGTGGCGCGTGCTGGTCAGTTCCTCGAGGCTGTTCGGCTGCTTGTACTGGCCGCCCACGAGGTAGCTCGTGCCGAGCTTCCACTTGACGTTCGCGTCGAGGAACTTGTCGGCCTTGGCGTCATAGCCGAGCACCCAGTCGAACATCGTGCCCTTGCCCTTGAGGATGACTTCCGCGCGGCGCAGCTCGAACTCGGTGTCCTTGCCGTTGATGGCCGTGCCGTTGAGGTCCTGCACGTCGTTGTCGTACCAGTTGCCTTCGGCCTGGAACAGGCCCTCGAGGCTGACTTCGCTGCCGAAGATCACGTCGAGGGCGATCTCGGCATGGGCGGCCGGAGCGGCCAGGATGCCGGCGATGGCCAGGCCGAGCAGGCGGGGGTTCAGTCGGTTCATTGTTGTGTTCTCGTGGACGGGGGAGCCGGCGCGCAGCCTAGGCCGCCCGTGTTACCGATCCGTGTCAGCGTGACGACGCTTCGTTGACATGCGGCACGGCAACTCGCCCCGTCCGCCACGCGTGTTGCGCCGATGGTCGCTTCACGTCCGGTTTACGCCGCGCGGCGCGGTTTTGTTCTAAGGTCGTCCTGTTGTATCCCTTGCCCGCCGCCGGCGCACTCATCATGGCCGGAGATCGGCATCCCGGCGGCCTGCCGCCATTCCAGACGGAGAACCACCCCATGTCCAGCAAGCTCGTCAAACCCGCCGGTCTCGCCATCGGCACCGCCCTGCTCGGCTCGCTCTCGCTCGCCCAGCTCGCCAGTGCCAGCGACGGCTTCAAGGCCGTCGACCTCGGCTCCGGCTACGCCGTCGCGATGGCCGGCGACAAGTCCAAGGAAGGCAAGTGCGGCGAAGGCAAATGCGGCTTCGCCCAGCTCGACGCGAACAAGGACGGCAGCATCTCGACGGCCGAGTGGAACGCCGCGCATCCCGACAAGGCCGACAAGTGGGCCACGCTCGACGCCAACGGCGACGGCAACGTGACCCAGGCCGAATGGGATGCCGCGCACAAGGCCAAGGAAGGCAAGTGCGGTGAAGGCAAATGCGGCGAGGGCAAGTGCGGTGCAACGCCCGAGAAGAAGGGCTGATGCCGAGATGAACGTCGGCCACGCGCTGGCTGGTGCGGGCCTTGGACTGCGGCGGGCCCTGATCGGCCCGCTGCAGTCGCGAGCCGATGCGCCGATCGACTTCTTCGAGCTTGCGCCGGAGAACTGGATCGGCGTCGGCGGCCGTCTCGGCCGCAGCCTGCGCGCGTTCACCGAACGCCATGCCGTGGCCTGCCACGGACTCTCGCTCTCGCTCGGTGGTCCGGCGCCGCTCGACGAGACCCTGCTCGTGCGCATCCGCCGCTTCATGGATGCGCACGGCATCCGCGCCTACAGCGAGCATCTGTCGTGGTGCAACGACGGCGGCCATCTGTACGATCTGCTGCCGCTGCCGTTCACCGACGAGGCCGTGCGCCACGTCGCCACGCGCATCCGCCGGGCGCAGGACATCCTCGGCCAGCGCATCGCGGTGGAGAACTCCTCGTACTACGCGGTGCCCGAGGCGAACCTGGACGAGGCCACGTTCATCCGCGCGGTGCTCGCAGAGGCCGATTGCGACCTCCTGCTCGACGTCAACAACGTCTACGTCAACAGCGTGAACCACGGCTACGACGCGGGCGCCTTCATCGATGCGCTGCCGGCCGGGCGCATCGCCTGGGTCCACGTCGCCGGCCACTACCGCGAGGCGCCCGACCTCATCGTCGACACGCACGGCGCCGCCGTGATCGACCCGGTCTGGACCCTGCTCGCCCACGCCTATGCGCGTTTCGGCGCGCTGCCGACCCTGGTCGAGCGCGATTTCAACTTTCCGCCGCTAGATGACCTGCTCGCCGAGGTGGCATGCATCCGCGCGCTGCAGGAACGGCACGCGACGGCGGAAGACGGCCGACGCCGGCATGGCTGAGTCGGGCGGCATCGGCGCGGCGCAGCTCCGCTTCGGCGCGCACCTGCGCGATCCCGATGCCGTCGCCGCACCCGCGCACATCGCGCCACGTCGCATGGCGGTCTATCGCGATCTCGTGTTCGACAACCTCTTCGACCTGCTCGGCGGCAATTTCCCGGTCCTGCGTTCACTCGGCGATGCCGATGCGTGGCGCGCGCGCGTGCGCGCGTTCCTGCGCGAGCACCGCAGCCAGACGCCGCTGTTCCCGGAGATCGCACGCGAGTTCATCCGCTTCCTCGAGGCGCGTGCCGGCGCGGAACCGGATCTGCCATTCCTCGCCGAACTCGCCCACTACGAGTGGAGCGAGCTCGCCCTCGCCATCGACGAGGCGGACATCGCCGCCGTCGCGCACGACCCCGACGGCGACGTCATCGACGGCATTCCGGTCGTCTCGCCGCTCGCGCGCCTGCTCGCCTACCGCTTCCCGGTGCACCGCATCGGACCCGCCTTTCAGCCTGCGAAGGCCCCGCCGAATCCGACCCTGATCCTGCTCGTGCGCGACCGCGCCGATGCCGTCGGCTTCCTCGAGGTCGAACCGATGGCGGCGCTGCTGTTCGAGCAACTCGCCGGCAACGCGACGCGGAGCGGGCGGGCCTGTCTCGATGCCGTGCTCGGCACGCTCGGCCGCGCGCGCGACGATGCACTGCGCGCGTCGGGCCTGCACCTGCTCGAGCAGCTGCGCCGGCGCGACGTGCTGCTCGGGACGCGCTGATCCGCCACGCCAGACACGCGTGCACTGCTGCGCGCGCTTCGCGAATGCGGGTCGCTCGGCTATGCTCGATCGATGACGGACATCCGCATTCCACGCATCGCCGAACGTTTCCGCGGCTTCCTGCCGGTGGTGGTCGACGTCGAGACCGGCGGCTTCGATGCCGAGCGCGACGCCCTGCTCGAAATCGCCGTCTGCGTGATCGGCATGGACGAGGAAGGCTTCGTTCATCCGCAGCCGATCGTCTCGACGCATGTCGCCGCATTCCCCGGCGCGCACATCGACCCGCGCTCGCTCGAAGTCACCGGCATCGACCCCGACCATCCATTCCGCAACGCGCTCGAGGAACGCGCCGCGCTCGAACACGTGTTCGCGCCGGTGCGCAAGGCCGTGCGCGAGACCGAGTGCCAGCGCGCGATCCTGGTCGGGCACAACGCGGCGTTCGACCTTGGCTTCCTCAATGCCGCCGTGCGCCGCACCGGGCACAAGCGCAATCCATTCCATCCGTTCAGCAACTTCGACACGGTCACCCTGGCCGGTCTCGCCTATGGCCAGACCGTACTCGGTCGCGCGGTCGCCGCGGCCGGCATCGAATGGGACGGCAACCAGGCGCACTCGGCCGTTTACGACACCGAACGCACGGCCGACCTGTTCTGCCGCATCGTCAACCGCTGGAAGCAGATGGAGAACATCACCATCGCCCAGGGGTTCGGCGCGGTCGTCGACGTGCCCGCCACCGGCTGAACCTTGATCGGCCGTCGTCGCGGCCGCATGCTGCGTCCATGCCGATCTACCACTATCGACCCGCCGAAACCGCGTGCGAGGCCTGCCGCGACGGCGTCGACCGCCTGCAGAAGCTCGGCGACAGCGCGCCCGTCCACTGCCCGCAGTGCGGCGCCGTGCTCGTGCGCCAGCTCAGTGCACCGCAGGTCGTATCGGGCCAGGCCCATCGACTCGGCGAGAAGCACGCCGCCAAGCACGGCTTCACGCGCTATCAGCGCGCCGGCAAGGGTGTCTACGAAAAGACCGCCGGACCGGGCCCGGACATCATCAAGGGAAACTAGAACGGGCGACGACGGGCGACCGTCCGCAGCCAGACGCCGGACCGCCGGTCTTGCCCGGCGTGCGCCGTCGGACAGCGCGCCGCCCGGGCGCGCGCGCCCGCCGTCGTTGAAACATTACTGAAATATTCCACTCATCTTTCTGCAACTTCGGCTGGCAAGAATGCGCGGCGTCGCATCCCGCACCGCCAACCAAGGAGTTGCCGTGTCCCTCTCGATCAAGCTCTGCGCCGCCGCCGTCGGCCTTGCCGCCGCGCTCGGCGTTCCCACCGCCCAGGCCGCCGAAGTGACCGGTGCCGGCGCCTCGTTCGTGTTCCCGCTGATGTCGAAGTGGTCGAGCGATTACAACGCCGCGACCCAGCACAAGGTCAACTACCAGTCGATCGGTTCGAGCGGCGGCATTGCCCAGATCAAGGCCGGCACGGTCGACTTCGGTTCATCCGACGCGCCGCTCAAGCCGGAAGACCTTGCCAGCGCCGGCCTCGTGCAGTTTCCGTCGGTGATCGGCGGCGTCGTCCCGGTCGTCCACCTCGCCGGCATCGAACCGGGCAAGCTCAAGCTGAGTGGCCCGGTGCTCGCCGACATCTTCCTCGGCAAGGTCGCGAAGTGGAACGACCCGGCGATCACCGTGCTCAACGACGGCCTCGCCCTGCCGGACACGAAGATCACGATCGTGCACCGATCGGACGGCTCGGGCACGACCTTCAACTTCGTCAACTTCCTTTCGAAGGTCAGCCCGGAGTGGAAGGAGAGGGTCGGCGAAGGCACCTCGGTGCAGTGGCCGGCCGGGCTCGGCGGCAAGGGCAACGAGGGCGTCGCCGCCTACGTCAAGCAGGTCAAGAACGCGATCGGCTACGTCGAACTGTCGTATGCGCTGCAGAACAAGATGACCTACGCGCAGATGCAGAACGCGGCCGGCAAGTTCATCGCGCCGAGCGCCGAGTCGTTCGCTGCCGCGGCCGCAAGCGCCGACTGGAAGAACGCGACCGATTTCAGCCTCGTCATCACCAACGCCCCGGGCGACGAAGCGTGGCCGATCACGGCGACGAACTTCATCCTCATGCACGCCCAGCCGAAGGATGCCGCGCGTTCGCAGGCCGCGCGCGACTTCTTCTCGTGGGCCTATGCCAACGGCAAGCAGCAGGCATCGGCGCTCGACTACGTGCCGCTGCCCGACGCGCTGGTCGAGCAGGTCAAGGCCTACTGGACGGCGAAGATCAAGTAAGCCGCGATCCGCCCAACCCAACCGCAAGGCAGCGACGGACCGGGACTCGTGCCGGTTCGTCGCTGCGCAGAATTCCTTCCCGGAACGCCGCCACCCATGACCACGCTCGTCCAGCGCGCTGCCCTGCCCGCACACGCGAAACGCGACGAACGCAGCGACAAGGCGTTCCGCTGGCTCCTCGCCTTCACCGCCTTCTTCGTCCTCGTCGCCCTCGCCGGCGCTGCACTCTCGATGCTGTGGGGCGGTCGCGAGGTGCTCGCCAGCGAAGGCTGGCGCTTCTTCTTCTCGACCGACTGGAATCCGGTCGAGAACCGCTACGGCGCGCTCGTGCCGATCTACGGCACCCTCGTCACCGCCGTGATCGCGATGCTCGTCGCCGTGCCGGTCAGCTTCGGCATCGCGCTGTACCTGACCGAGGTCGCACCGACCTGGTTGCGCACGCCGGTCGGTTCGGCGATCGAACTGCTGGCCGGCATCCCCTCGATCATCTACGGCATGTGGGGCCTGTTCGTGCTCGTGCCGGTCATGACCGAGCACGTCACGCCGTGGCTCAACGACCATGTCGGCACGCTGCCGGTCATCGGCGCGCTGTTCCAGGGCCCGCCGCTCGGCATCGGCATGCTGACCGCCGGCTTCGTGCTCGCGATCATGGTCATCCCGTTCATTTCCTCGGTCATGCGCGAGGTGTTCCTGACCGTGCCGACGCGACTCAAGGAGTCCGCCTACGCGCTCGGCGCGACGAAATGGGAAGTGGTCTGGGACGTCGTGCTGCCGTACACCCGCTCGGCCGTGATCGGCGGCATCTTCCTCGGCCTCGGCCGCGCACTCGGCGAGACGATGGCGGTGGCCTTCGTGGTCGGCAACACGGTGCGCTTCTCGGCATCGCTGCTCGAACCCGGCACGACGATCGCCGCCCTGATCGCCAACGATTTCGCCGAAGCGACCGACACCTATCGCTCGGCCCTGCTGCTGCTCGGCTTCGTGCTGTTCATCGTCACGTTCTTCGTGCTGGCCGTGGCCCGCCTGATGCTGCTGCGCCTGTCGCGCCGCGAGGGCGGACGATGAACGCCGCAACAGGACCTGCCAACGACGTCGCCGAGCGACTGTATCGCCGGCGCACCCTCGTCAATCGCCTGGCCATCGTGCTGTCGTGCGCGGCCGCGCTGTTCGGGCTGTTCTTCCTCGCCTGGATCCTGTGGACGACGATCAGCAAGGGCATCGGCGGCATCAACTGGGCGCTGTTCACGCAGATCACGCCGCCTCCGATGGAAGAAGGCGGCGGCCTCGCCAATGCGTTCTTCGGCAGCATGATCATGTGCCTGCTCGCGATCCTGATCGGCACGCCGCTCGGCATCGCCGCAGGCACCTGGCTGGCCGAATACTCCGGCGCGCGCAGGATCGGCACGGTGATCCGCTTCGTCAACGACATCCTGCTGTCGGCGCCGTCGATCGTGCTCGGCCTGTTCGTCTACACCCTCGTCGTCGCGCAGATGGGCGGCGGCTTCTCGGCCTTCGCCGGTGCGCTCGCGCTCGCCTTCATCGTGCTGCCGGTGGTCGTGCGCACGACCGACGAGATGTTGCGCCTGGTGCCCTCGCAGATGCGCGAGGCCGCGCTCTCGCTCGGCATCCCGCAGTGGAAGGTCATCGTGCAGGTGCTCTATCGCGGCGCCTCGGCCGGCATCGTCACCGGCATCATCCTCGCGCTCGCGCGCATCAGCGGCGAGACCGCCCCGCTGCTGTTCACCGCGTTCGGCAACCAGTACTGGAGCGCCGACATCGGCGGGCCGATGGCGAGCGTTCCGGTCGTCATGAACCAGTTCGCCGCAAGTCCCTACGAGACATGGCAGACCCTGGCCTGGTCCGGTGCGCTCGTGCTCACCGTGTTCGTGCTGCTGCTCAGCCTCGCCGCCCGTGCCATCATCCTCAGGAACAAGATCAGCCATGACTGACCTCGGCTTCGCCATGTCCGCGCCCACGGTCGGCGCCGGTCGCGCCGCGGCGGCGAACACGCCGCCGAAGATGAGCGCGCGCAAGCTCGACTTCTACTATGACGGCTTCCACGCGCTCAAGAACGTCAACCTCGACATCGCCGACAAGCGCGTCACCGCGCTGATCGGTCCGTCCGGCTGCGGCAAGTCGACCCTGCTGCGCATCTTCAACCGCATCTACTCGATCTACCCGAAGCTCGAGGCGCGCGGCGAGGTGCTGCTCGACGGCGACAACATCCTCGACCCGAAGTACCCGCTCAACCGCCTGCGCAGCAAGGTCGGCATGGTGTTCCAGAAGCCGGTGCCGTTCCCGATGTCGATCCACGAGAACATCGCCTATGCGATCCGTCACTTCGAGAAGCTCTCGAAGGCCGATCTCGATGCGCGGGTCGAGCTGGCCCTGCGCCAGGGTGCGCTGTGGGACGAGGTCAAGGACAAGCTCAAGCAGAGCGCGCTCGGCCTGTCCGGCGGCCAGCAGCAGCGCCTTTGCATCGCGCGCGCGGTGGCGCTGAAGCCCGACGTGCTGCTGCTCGACGAACCGACCTCGGCGCTCGACCCGATCGCGACCGGCAAGATCGAGCAGCTCATCGCCGAGCTCAAGGAGCACTTCACGATCGCGATCGTGACCCACAACATGCAGCAGGCGGCGCGCTGCTCCGACTACACCGCCTTCATGTACCTCGGCGAGCTGGTCGAGTTCGGCCAGACCGAACAACTGTTCACCAAACCGGCGAAGCAGCAGACCGAGGACTACATCACCGGCCGTTTCGGCTGAGGAACCCCATGAACAACGCAACAGGCGAACACATCGTGAAAAGCTACGACGAAGAGCTGCTGCGGCTGACCGGCGAGATCCAGCGCATGGGCGACCTTGCCCTGCGCGAACTCGAGGCAGCGATCGCGGCGGTGATCGAGCGCGACAGTGATTCGGCACAGCGCGTCGTCGACAGCGACGCGACGATCGACGCGCTCGAGCGCGAGGTCAGCCACGACGTGATCCGACTGCTCGCACTGCGCCAGCCGATGGCGCGCGACCTGCGCGAGGTCATGGCTGCGCTGCGCATCGCGTCCGACATCGAGCGCATCGGCGACTACGCGGCGAACGTCGGCAAGCGGGCGATCGCGCTGAACCGGGTCGACCTCGTGCGACCCGTGTTCGCCTTGCCGCGACTGGCCGAACTGGCCGGCGAACTCGTCTCCGAGGTACTGCTTGCGTACCGCGACCGCGATGCCGACCGCGCCCTGCTCGCGTGGGCGCGCGACGAGGAGCTCGATGGCATGTACACGGGCCTGTTCCGCGAACTCCTGACCTACATGATGGAAGATCCGCGCAACATCACCGCCTGCACCCACCTGTTGTTCATGGCCAAGAACATCGAGCGCATCGGCGACCACGCGACCAACATCGCCGAGAACATCTACTTCCTGGTGCACGGCACCGAGATCGCGCAGACGCGTCGCAAGGGCGACCAGTCGCACAACGTGGTCGGCACGGCACGCGCGACGTGATGTCGCGCCGGGCGCGGCCTGCGGGCCGCGCTGCTACACTCCGGCGTCGCTCAAGCGCCGCCGAACCACGATGTCCCTGCTCACCGAGACGTTGGCCGCAACCCTGGTCCCGCTCAAGACGGTTGCCGTCATCCTGGCCGTCGGACTGCTGATCGAGCGCCTGCGGCCGGCCGAACGGCACCAACCCTGGCGCGACATCGGCTTCAATCTCGCCTACGTCACCTTCATCATCATCCTCAACGGCCTGCTAATCCCGCCGCTGATGGCACTCATGCAGCCGATCGCGCGCGACTACGGGCTGCACGTCCCGATCGCGTTTCCCGATGGCGTCGGTTGGCAGGTCGTGCAGGCCCTCGTCTTCTTCGCCATCTTCGACTTCTTCTACTACTGGTTGCATCGCGCGCAGCACACCCTGCCGTGGCTGTGGCCACTGCACAAGCTGCACCACTCCGAACGCTCGGTGAACGTGACCACGACCATGCGCCACCACTGGCTCGAGGAGCCGATCCGCGTGTGGGTCGTGCTGCTGCCGATCGGCCTGCTGTTCGACCAGAAGCCGGTCACGCTGGCCTGGATCTCGACCGCGATCACGCTGTGGGGCTATTTCGTCCATGCGAACCTGCGCTTGCCGCTAGGCCCGCTGTCGATGCTGGTCGCTGGGCCGCAGTGGCACCGCATCCACCACTCGATCGAACCACAGCACACCGACCGCAACTTCGCGGCGTTCTTCCCGATCTACGACAAGCTGTTCGGCACCTACGTGCATCCCGGGCGCGACGAATACCCGGCGACCGGCCTGCATTCTCGCGAGGATCTCAATGGTCCGATGCGTGCGGTGTTCTCGCCGTTCCGCGACTGGTGGAGAGCCCTGCGCGGCGACCGAGCCAGCGACGCCACGGACGATCGACCCACCGACTGAGGACGAGCGCGAGGATCGTCGCGGCGGCGACGTAGGCGACCAGCCGCAACACGCCCTCCGAACGCGATGCTGCCGTGGCGGGCACGCCGGCCAGGATCAGCACGCGCAGCAGCGTCATGTGGGTCAGCAAGCCGGCGTAGGCGGCGTCCGCACCGACGGCAAGCGGACGTCCGAGCCATGTGGCGAGATCGCGTTTCGTTGCCCATGGGACGAGCAGGCACCAGCCGACGTCGCACAGTGCGGGCAGTGCCACCCTGGCTGCAAAGGATCGATCCAGCGGCAGCGCGAAATGCGCGACCGCGACACCGGCCAGCGTGATCACGCCGAGCAGCGCAAGGGCTCCGGGCCGACGTGCGAACGCATGCGGACGCTGCACTGCGAGCCAGGCCAGCGCGACGCCGTAGAACGGAAGATCGAGACGCATCGCAAGCACTTTGCGCACGCCCTCGTCGAATGCGGGGTCAAGCGCCGCGACCGCAAGCGCGCGCACACCCCACCCGGCTACGATGCCCACGGCAAGGACCACCAGACCGGGCGCAAACGCTAGGCGCCGCAGCAGCGCGCAGAGCAGCGGCACGACCACCGCGAGCAGCATCGCCGCTGCCACGATCCATGCTTCGCCGAAAAACGGCGGATGCGGCGTGACGAGGTTCTGCATCAGCGCAGCGTAGGCGGCCAGCGAGGGCGGCAGGGTCGTCCCGACCGGTCCGAGCAGCGCATTGATGCCGAGGAGCAGCGCATACAGCGGCCACAGCCGCAGGGCGCCGTGCAGGACCGCGCGACCCGGCCCCGATCCCGTGCAGAGGAACTGATGCGCGGCGAGGAACGTCGTGCAGACGAGGAACGCCTCGACGCCGACGTGGCCGAGCATGAACCAGAGCGCATCGGGCCAGCCGAACGGCGCGAGCCAGAACCCGGCGTGGCAGACCATCAACGCGCCGCCCGCCACGACGCGCAGCAGGTCGAGCCCGGCCAGGCGCCGGGCGTCGACGATCGCGGGCTGCTCGCGGCGGAGTGCGGGAACGCTCATGCGGTGCGGATCGGCCGGCTATGTCCGTCAGCGACGATCGCGCCACCAGCGCACGAGCCCGTAGACGCTGATGACGATCCAGGCGCACTGGATCACGAAGGCGCTGAGGTTGAAGGCATACGCGAGCGAGACCAGCACGAGCACGGCGCCGACCGCATTGACCACCAGGTAGGTGGGCCGGCGCGCGTCGAGATGGCGCGTCTGCACGAACAGGTAGGCAACGAGCACGAGGGCGACACCGGCCAGTCCGGCGATGTCGTGCCATGCGATCGTCATCGGACGATCGCCCGCTGGCGCAGCACCTCGAACAGGGCGATGCCGGTAGCGACCGAGACGTTGAGGCTCTCGATGCGGCCACGCATCGGAATGTGGGCGAGATGATCGCAGGCCTCGCGCGTGAGCCGGCGCATGCCCTCGCCCTCGCTGCCCATGACGATCGCCACCGGGCCGCTGAAGTCGAGCGCATGCAGGGACGTCCCGCCGTCGCCGGCCAGGCCGGTCAGCCAGACGCCGGCGTCCTTGAGCACACGCAACGCGCGCGCGAGGTTCGTAGCCGCGACGAACGGCACGCGATCGGCGGCGCCGGCCGACGCGCGGCGCACGGTCGCGGTCATGCCGACCGCCCGATCCTTCGGCACGATGACGGCGTTGACGCCGGCGGCTTCGGCACTGCGCAGGCAGGCGCCGAGGTTGTGCGGATCGGTCACGCCGTCGAGGACGAGGAAAAGTCCCTCGCCCCCGGCGGCCTCGACCAGGGCGGGCAGCTCGGCTTCGGTGCGCGCGGGCGGCGCCT
>JAFLDX010000210.1 GCA_017302215.1 Lysobacterales bacterium | reverse complement strand
GTCGGCCATCGACCATGACGCGCTGCGGCCAGAAGCGCGCATCGCCGGGCAGCGGCACCCAGCCTTCGGCGCCGAGTTGCCAGCGCTGCGCGACCGTCACGCCACCGGCGTCGGCCGACAGATCGAGCACGCCGGGCCAGCTGCAGACGAAGTCGTCGCGGCCGGCCGCGTTGCGTCCGGCGATCAGCGGGCAGGCGCGGAATTCCTGGTCCTTCAGCACCCACCCGCGCCAGGGCTCGAGCGCAGCCGGCACCGACGGTTCGGCGGCCCGGGCCGCGAGGGACGACAACAGCAACGCGATCAGCAGCCAGGCCCGCATGGGATTCCCTCCGGTGGGTCGACGAGAGCAATGCAACGCGGCGATGCCGCCGCCGGGGTTCGCTCAGTGGCTCAGCAGGCGCCAGCCCTGTTCGATGCAGGCCAGCACGAAGCCGGCGAGGAAGAACAGGTAGCTGTAGCGCAGGTAACGGTACTTGTGATGTGCGAGATAGGTGCCGAGCGAATAGATGTCGGCGGCCCAGATCGCGTACGGCGTACCGTCCGGCATCAGCACGCGGTTCATCTCGGCGAGGTAGCGCTCGCGCGGCAGTTCGGCGAAATGGCCGAAGAACAGCAGGTTGAAGTGCGGCGGCAGGGCCTCGTCGCGCAGGCGGATCGGCCGGTACTTCGGCAGCACGGCAAGGATTGCCAGCAGCAGCGCGACGAGGGTGAATCCGGCGAGGATCAGCACGCCGGTGCGAAGTTCCGGATCGTTGAGGCGGCCGAGCGAGAGCGTCAGCACGATCGACGACACGGTGATGATGATGTTGGCCTTGGTGTCGGCCATCGTCGACAGTTGCACGTGGTGCTGCTGGGCCGTGCGCAGCACGTTGTCGGCCGTGTTGCGCTCGGGGATGTCCGCGTAGCGCAGCGGAGGTTTCGCCACATCGACCATGCCAGCCTTCCGTCACCGGTTTGCGGCGCATCTTACTGCCGATCGGGGGGCATTCCGCGCGGCTCGTGGCCGCTTGCCCCGCGCGAGTCGCCTCAGGTGCCATTGGGCGACCTGTGGTAGCGGCATCAGCCGCGATCTGCTCCGGTCACGCGCAACCCCCTTTCGAAGCATCGCGACTGAAGTCGCTCCCACAGGCAGCTACCGCAACCTCGACCGAAGCCTGCGGGAGCGGCTTCAGCCGCGATCGGCGGGCCGCAGGTCTTGACGAGGGGTCGGGTCGGGACCGGCGGCCAGCGCATCGAGGGCCAGGGCATGCAGCGCCGGCGTGCCGGCCAGCGCGCTTCCGAGGTCGAGGCCTATCGGGCCACCGTCGAGGGTGGTGAACACGCCGCCGGCTTCGCGCACGACGACGACGAGTGGGGCGACGTCGAGGATGTTGAGGTCGGACTCGATGACGAGGTCGATCGCACCGCGCGCGAGCAGGTGGTAGTGCAGGAAATCGCCGTAGCCGCGGATGCGGCCCGTGCGCGCGACGAGGCCGGCGAGCGCGTTCCAGCGCCCCGCATCGCGCGCGAGCGACTTCAGGTTGCCGGTCGAGATCGCCGAGGCCGGACCGAATCCGTCCGTCGCGGCCACGCGGATCGACTTGCCGTCCGCGGCGTTCGTGCCGAGGAAGGCGCCACCGCCTTCGATCGCCCACGCCCGCTCGCCGTACTCGCCGGCCGCGGACACGCCGAGCACGAGCTCGCCTTCATGCATCAGTGCGATCTGGGTCGAGAAGAACGGATAGCCGCGAACGAACGACTTCGTGCCGTCGATCGGGTCGATCAGCCAGAGGAACGGGCTGTCGCCCTCGCGCCCCTCCTCTTCGCCGTAGCAGGCGTGATCCGGGAATGCCGCGCGCAGCACGCGCTTGATCGCGACCTCGGCCTCGCGGTCGGCCTCGGTCACCGGCGTCGCGTCGGCCTTCGTCTCGACGGCGAAATCGCGCGCCCGGTAGCGCGCGCGGATGCCGGCTTCGGCCGCGTCCGCGGCGGCGTGTGCGGCGACCAGCGCGCGCTCGAGGAAGGCGCGCCCGAGGGCCATCAGAACAGCTTGAACAATTCGCCGCGGATGACCAGGTGCGAGGACCCGTCGGGTTGCGGCTGGCCGATGTACTGCAGGGCGTCGCGCAGGCGCGCGTCGTCGTTGCGCGCGGACAGGAATGCCTCGGCGTCGTAGCCGGCCGGCGAAACGCTGAAGCGACCGCTCGCTTCGAGGTTGCCCTTGCCGTCGTCGGCGATCGTGCCGGCGATGCTGCCGTCCGGCTTCGAGGCGAAGTCGGCGAGGATGTCGGAGAAGCGCGCCTCGGCCTGGCCACTCACGCCGGCCTCGCTCCAGCGCGCCGTGCCGGCGGCGTCGACGACGCGGCCATCGGCCAGCGTGGCCTGGCTGAGCGTACCGGTGACCGAACCGAGCAGGGTCAGCGACGGAATGTCGAGCGCCGGCGCAAACAGGGTCGCCGGCACGCGGAAGCGCGCATCGCGCACGCTGATGCGGCCGTCGCCGCCGCGTTCGAGCAGACCCGATCCGTCGATGTCGGCGCCCTTGATGCGCAGGTCGGCCGTGACCACGCGGCGCAGCAGCGGCGCCTTGGCGATGCGCCAGTCGAGCTCGCCGAGGTCGCGTCCGAACACGCTCACGCCGTCCGCATGCCCTTCCCATACCGTGCCGCGCACGCCGACCAGGCTGACTGGCCCGAAGCGGGGCGCCGCGTAGCGCCAGGCCACCTCGGCCGGCATCGTCCAGGCGACGACACCACCGACCACGACGGCCAGCACGAGCAGCACGAACAACCATTTGATCAGTTTCATCGGCGAATCTTGCAGGAAAGCGCGGGCGGCGTGAATGGGACGGAACGACGGCGAAGGCTCAGGGTACGTCCTCGAGCGTTATGCGCGCGTTGACGAGGCCGGTCGCATCGACGCGGTCGACCGACAGATCGGACACCTTGATGCCGTACTCGCGGCCGAGCCGTTCGACCCACTCGATCAGCGGATCGAAAGCGACGAATTCGAAGCTCGCACGCACGCTGCGCGGACCGACCGGCTCGACGCGCTTGAGCAGTGCGCCGAGGCCCGCCTCGCGCGCACTGGCGTCGGCGAGCGCGAGCAGCGACTTGCCTTGGCGGTCGGCGCGGGTCTGCGTGCCGGCGTTGCGCAGGCGCTCGATCTCGGCGCCCGAGACCTGCACGAACGCGAGGTCGCGGCGCGCGCCGTCGAGGCGGTCGCGCAGCGCATCGCGGTGCTGGCCGAGCGGATGCCAGACGAAGGCCCACGCCAGCACGGCGGCGACGACGAGCGCGCCGACCTTGAGGATGCGCTGGTCGCGCGCGCCCTGCGCGTTCCACCAGGCCGCGATCATGGCGCCACCGAGCGGATGCGGATGCGGCCGTCGGTCGCGTTGTCGACCGGGTTCGTCGCGGTCAACTCGGAAGCGAGGCCCGGAATCGCCGCGATCTGCTCGCGGATGTTGTCGAGCGTCTGCACGTCGGGTGCGCGCAGGCTGAGTTCGAGATTCTCGGCGCGGTACTCGAGGCCACGCAACTGCACGCGCGTGGTCGTGCCGAGGATCGGTGCAATGCGGCCGAGCAGTCCGAGCGCGCCGGTCGCTTCGTTGCCGCCGCGCAGGCGCTCGAGGCGTGCGCGCATGACCGCCTCCGGCGCGCGGTCGCGCTCGACGGCGCTCAGGTCCGGGAAGGCGCGCTCGAGACTCGCCGTCGTCTGCGCCTCGGTGTGCTCGAGATCGCGTGCGAGCCGGATGACCTCGAGCCCGCGTCCGAGCACGGCGAGCACGATGACCGCAGCCGCCATGACCGCAGCACGCCGCCACCAGCGCGTGCTGCCGGCCTCGCGGTGCCGGCTGGCGAACTCGCCGTCGAGCAGGTTCAACGGCGCGGCGCCGAGGTGCGAGGCGAGAAAGGCCAGGCCGTCGGCAACCTCGGCGTGGACCGCCACGCGCGCTTCCGACGTCAAGCGAGGTGGCGTGCCGCCGCTCGCGACATGCAGGTCCAGCGGCTGCTCGATGCCGGCGGCGCGGGCCTGCGCGAGCCATGCCGCGAAGGCGTCGCCGGCGCAAGTGAATGCCGACCACGGCGTGAAGCGGGCGATCACGCGTGACCCGTCGACGAGCGCGGCGGCACGGCCCTCGGCCAGCGGCACGGCCAGCGATTCCGGCACAAGCACATCGGCGCGCACGCCGGCCGCGGCCAGGCGCGCGATCCATTCGCGCAGTCGCGCCTTGGCCACCACGGCGACTCCGACCGCGTCGCCGCCGGCCTCGGCCGCGGCGAAATGCTGGTCCTCGACCGCACCGAGCAGGTTGTCCTCGACGGCGAACGGGATCGCCTGCAGCCGTTGCGCGCGGTTGCGCGCGCCGATCCTCGCCTCGGTCAGCAGGACATCCTCGGCCGGCACGAAAACGATGATCGAGCCCGCGCGCTCGAGCACGGGCGCCGGCGGTTCGCCGGCACGCGCTGCGCCGCTCGCGCGTTGGCCTTCGGCAACCGGCAGCCATTCGAGGCGGCCGTCGGCGGCGAGGCGAAGGTACAGGCGATCGGGCATGCAGGCGGTCCGCGGTAATCCGCCCGATTGTAGAAGCTGCGAACCTCGAATGCGCAAGCGGCCGCGCACCCGTGGCGGCGCAACGGCTCGGACATCCGTCGCGGGTGCGCGGAAAGGGAAAGAAGGAGTCGGCCGATAAGCCGGGTTCTGTCGTGGACAGTCATTCCTCTAGGTCCCGCCTCGCGACGGGACTCGAGCAACCAACCCGGGAGCGACGCGGGCAACGTCATGACTCCCCTATTCGGTCTTGCTCCAGGTGGGGTTTGCCGTGCCGTGCGGCGTTGGCCCCGCACGCGGTGCGCTCTTACCGCACCGTTTCACCATCACCACGCATGCCTTGCGGCACCGTTCGGCTGTCTGTTCTCTGTTGCACTGTCCGTCGGCTCGCGCCGCCCAGGCGTTACCTGGCACCTTGCCCTGTGGAGCCCGGACTTTCCTCGGCACGCCGAAGCGTGACGCGACTGCCTGGCCGACTCCAGCGCGCAGTGTAGCGCCGCCGGGCGACTCCGGTCGAACCGGAGCATCACGGCACGTCCGCGGCGGGCAGCGGATAGCGCGCGAGCACGGCCCGCGTGGCGGGATCGACGAGCAGCAGGTCGAACGATTCGCCGCGCTTCGGCTCGACCAGGTAACCATCGAAGCCGCGACGCTGCGACGCGCCGAAGTGCAAGGAACCGTTCTCCCCATCATCGAACGTCGGCTTGGCCATGCCGCGCAACGTGCGCGCGGCGTCGACGAACACGATCAGGCGGTCGTGGTGCATCGCCGACCGTCGCGGCAGCACGCCCTCGACGCGCACGACGCGCCGACCCGCGTCATCGCGGAAACCCTCGTCCATGCGCAGCCACAGCCCCGGTTGCGGCGGCATGAGCGTCACCGGCGGCCGCCAACCCGAGGCCCACAGCGCGTGGCCCGGCTCGCCGAACATCGACAGCCGGCGCTCGCGCATCATCGCGAGCGTACGCCGCACATCGTCCGCGCTCGCATCAAGCCCGTCGGGAAAGCGCGCCGGGTCGTGGATGTCCATCTGCGCCGCGACAGCCGAAGCCTGGTTGCTGCGGTACACGGCGGCCGCCCATCCGGCCCACCAGCACTGGCTCGGATACAGCGCAACGGCGAGGGCGATCGCGAGCGCGGCAGCGGCGAGTTCCCGCCGCACCGAACGCACGCGCGGCGCGGCGATCGCATACAGCGCGAGCCCGAGCCAGAACAGCGTGCTCCACGGCAGGTAGCGCTCGGCCAGCACATCGGCCGGATGGGCCTCGAAATGCCCGAGGCAGGAGATAAGTTTCCTACAAACTGGAATGAATGGAAACTATTTCTTATTAAAAAGCAAATCCAGTTTTTCAGCCAACGCATCCGGTTCAAGTCCCATGGCAACTATCTTCCCTTCTTTAT
>JAFLDX010000209.1 GCA_017302215.1 Lysobacterales bacterium | reverse complement strand
CGGTCGCGCTGCCGGCATCGCGCGCGGGCGAAGTCGCAGCGATCGGCATCGTCGCGGTGGGTCCGCCGTTGGCCGAGAGCGGGTCGAGCAGCGCGTCGGCGAACACAGCGCCCGGCGTGACCGCGGCTTCGGCCTGGTTCGACACCGGGCGCAGCGGCGGCCACTGCAGGTTGTTGCTGCCCGTGACCGGATGCAGCATCGCCCACGGATTCCACGCGTTGCCGGCCGTGTTGTCGAGGAAGATCGAGTTGCGCAGCGTGATCGGCAGGCCGCTGCCGTTGGCGATGCCGGCGGCGAAGCAGACGTCGCACAGGGCCCGGTTGCCGGCGATCGTCAGGTTCTGCAGGACGAGGCCGCCGCTGCCCTGCAGGTTCATCGCGCCGCCGAGGCCGGTGCGCGCGATGTTGCCGTGGAACGTGCTGTTGGTGATGTCTCCCGAGGCGCGCACGAGCGTCGCGGTCTGGTGGTCGAAGATCGAAAGACCGCCGTAGCCGGCGGCCGAATTGCCGGAGAAGGTCGAGTTGCGGATCGTGAAAGCGCCGCCCTGCAGGTAGACGCCGCCGGTGTGCGCGTTCGAGCTGCCGCTGCTCGCATTGCCGGCGATCGTCGAATCTAGGATGCGCGTGAAGCTCGTGACGTCGTAGACCGTCGTGAAGACGCCGCCACCATAGGCGTTCGCGCTGTTGTCGAGGATGCGCGTGCGGCACAGGTTGAGGTAACGGTCGGCACCATCGACGCCGAGCGCACCGGCATTGCCGCCATTGCCCGGGTTGCCCCCGGTTCCGGTCGCGCGATTGCCGGCGAGCGTGCTGTCGAACAGGTCGATGCGCTTGGAGCCGAGCGAATAGATCGCGCCGCCGTTGGCGCCCTCGTTGGCGTCCATGGCCACGTCGACGAGCACGACGGCCTGCGCGCCGACCGCGTAGATGCCGCCGCCGCCGTCGTCCTGCGCGCTCGCGATCGCGTGGTTGCCGGTGAAGCGCGAATGGAACACGCGGATCGTCACGGCCTGCCAGGGTCCTCCGGTCGGCTTCCACAATCCCGCGCCGGAGCCGGTCGGCGTGGCGCCGTTGGCGACCGTCGCGTTGACGAGGTCGAACGTGTAGCCGGCATTGGCCGGATTGTCGACGCGCAGCACGCGCCGCGCGTTGCCGCCTGACAGTGTCGCGCCGCCGGCATCGAGCTCGGTGGCGCGCGTCACGCGCAGCTCGCTGGCGACGACGAGGGTCGAGTTGCCGATCGCGAGGCGGATCGGCCCGCCCGCATCGAGGGCCGACTGCAGCATGGCCGTGGTCACGCTGCCGGCGGTGCCGTTGCCGAGCACGAGCGGATTGGCCGGAACCGGCGTCGCCGGCGCCACGCAATCGAACGACGGTTGCGCCCGCGCGAGCGACGCCGCGGCGACGAAAAGGATGCACGCGGCACGGGGCGGCTGACGCATGGCGGAACTCCATCGGTCCGGTCGCCAGCGTGGTGCAAGCCGCGAGGAGGTTTCGTGATGCAGGCCGGAATCCACCGAACGCGTCGTCACGACCGCGCGCCGAAACGTCGTTCGATCGTCCGCGCGTCGCAGTGCATCGGCCCGCTCGTCACGCAGGTTTCGTCAATCCGGCGCGCACAGCGGCTTCCCGCTGCGCGCGTCGGCATGTGACGCGAAGCGTTGCCGCCGCACCGCGCATGACCGTGGTGCGGCGGCGTCGACTCAGCGCAGGATCGCTGCGCGCTCGCGGCGCTCGATCAGGCTCATGTCGGCCTGGTTGACGAGGCGCAAGTCGCGCAGTTCGTACGGCGCGCGCGCCGTGGCCGACCGGAGCGCGGCGGCATCGAAAGCGAGCTCGATCGTGCCGCTGCCTGCCTCGATCCAGCGGGCGGCATGCGCGATCGCGACCGGTTGCAGGCGGCCATCGGTGCCTGTGCCGTAGAGCACGCCGGCGAGCTGGTAGCGACTCGCATCGGCGACTTCGATGCCGACCCGGACGGTCATGCCGCCGGACTTGCGTCCGCTTTCGGCGCCCCGCTCGATGCGGCCGTCGAGGCGCGCCGAGGCGACCGCGACGGCGAACGCCGTGCGTGCGTCGCGCTGCACTTCGAGTCCGGCGTGGCGGACCTGGCCGAATGCATGCAGTTCCCACAGTCCCGGCGTGCCGGCCAGAGCCGCATCGGGCGTCACGCTGGCGACGAAGCGGCCATCGGCTTCGCGCGTGAACGCCACGTCGATCACGTCGCCTCCCGGCGCGCGCACGCTGCCGGCCAGCTGGTCGATCGTGCCGCCGGCGGGCAGGCGCGCGTGGAAGCGGATCGCCTGGCCGGCAAGCGTGCCGTCGCGTTCGGCGCCGAGTTCGAGCACGACCGGGCTGGCCGGTTCGAACACATGCACGAGGAATGCGCCGCGCGCCCGAGCGACGACGAGTTCGATGCGACCGGCACCGACCGCGTCGGCGAGCCGGAAAACGAGCGTGCCGCCCGGCACGTCCATGCCGGCGGCCGCGAGTTCGTCGGCATCGGCGACCTGTTCGATCGCGTCCTTGCCGGCGAACGTGCGCGCGTTCGCGCGGACCGTGATGTCGGCCGGCGCGATTGCCATCGCGGCGTCGCCGCGGTGCGGGCTGAGGCGCACGAGCGCACCGTTCGCCGTGGTCGTGAGCACGAGCCCGCCCTGCAGTTCGCCGGCACTGGCATCAATCCAGTACTCGCGGCTTTCGGCGACGTGCACCTGCGGGCGCGCATCGAGCGGTGCGTCGACGGCGAGTGCCCACGACATCGCGAGGGGTGCGCGCTCGAGCGAGGCGGCAGCGGCGCGTGCGCCGGTCATCGCCTGCAGGCGGGTCGGCACCTGGTCATGGGTGTCGGCGTCGAGCAGGCGCGTCTGCGCATCGGCTGCGAGCGGCGAGGCGAGCAGGAGGGTGGCCGCCAGGATGTGCGATCGAATGGTCATCGGTGCTCTCCTCACAGGTCGTCGCGCAGGATGTTCTGCAGGCCGAAGCAGTCGCGCCGGCTCTGGTTGTGGTTCAGCACCTTGCCGCCGGTGCGCGTGGTGTCGCGGAACCACAGCGATCCCGCGGCCTGCTGGCTCGTGCAGTTGAGGAATCCGTCGGAACAACCCGACAGCCAGTTCTGCGTGATCTCGAGGCCGACGCTCTGCGCGTACCCGCCGCAGTAGGCGTTGGAACTGAAGATGCCGGAGGCGACGTCGGTCCCGACCACGCTCCAGAACCCTTTCGCCAGCGCCGGACGCCCGCTCGTTCCGTACAGGTTGTTCTGGTTGTACTGGGCCATCCAGCTGACCTGCTGCATGCGCACTGCGTCGTTCTTGTAGCCGAGCAGCCAGCCCAGCGCCGACTCGAACACGTTGCCGGCGGTGACCGCATCGGCGAGCGGCGTGCCGGCGCTCGACGGCGCCAGCGCATTGACCCAGCGGACCTTCGCGATGATGTTCGGATAGCGGCTGTCCCAGGTCGGGTTCGACAGGATCCAGCGCATCACGTTGCCGCCGTTCGAATGCGTGATGACGACGAGATCGGTGATGTTGCGGCTGTTGATGAAGTTCGTCAGCTGCGTGGCGAGGCAGCCGGCGGCACGGCTGTCCCACATGTACTGGGTGAAGTCGCAGTTGATGACCGTGTAGTTGGCCTGGTTGACGAGGCCCTGGCGCACCGTGTTGATGATGGCCGGCTGCCAGTAGTCGTCATAGGCATTGGTCTGCGAACCGGTCCCGTGGACGAAGGCGACACCCGTGCCGCTCGTCGCGGCCAGGGTCGTGGTCGTGCCGAGCAAGAGCATCAGTGCGATGGCGTGGCGGATCATGTTTCCCTCCCGATGCGGCCGCCGTGCGAGCGCGGGCCGCGGCTGGGCCGCGCGGCACGGAAGCCGGCCTCCGTGCCGACGCATCCGCGGGCGCAGCGAGTAGGTCCTCGATCGGCGACGCGGCGGCGACTCCCTCCCCGGAATCCGCGCGTGCGCGGCGAACCTAGTGGCAAACCGGAGCTCGGGTCAAACGCTTGTTTCATGCCGGCGTTCGATTTTTGTGCGGCACTGCGTCAAGCGGTTTGCTATGGTGACCGCGTCGGTGTCGGAAAGGCCGTGCAACGCGCGGAATCGCACTCGTCCCTCGTTCGCGGGCGGGTCGTGCAGTGCGCAAGACGCGTCGGCTCCGTCGCCCCCCGTTTCCTGCCGCGGGAGCCGGTCGTGTCGATCCACGTCGCCCTCAACCATGTCACCCACTACCGCTACGACCGCCTCGTGCATCTCGCGCCGCAGGTCGTGCGCCTGCGTCCGGCGCCGCACAGCCGCACGCGCGTGCTCGCCTATTCGCTCAAGGTCGAACCAGCCGGGCATTTCATCAACTGGCAGCAGGATCCGCAGTCGAACTGGCTGGCGCGACTCGTGTTCCCGGAGCCGACCCGCGAGTTCCGCGTCGAGGTCGATCTGGTCGCCGAGATGGCCGTGCAGAACCCGTTCGATTTCTTCCTCGAGCCCGGTGCCGAAAAATTCCCGTTCGGCTACTCGAACGAGCTGCGGCGCGAGCTGACGTCGTTCCTCGTCAAGCAAGCGGCCACGCCGCGCCTGCAGGCCTGGCTCGATTCGGTGCCGCGCACGCCGCGCGCGACGATCGATTTCCTGGTCGAGCTCAACCAGCGCATCGGTCGCGACATCCGCTATCTGATCCGCATGGAGCCCGGCGTGCAGGCGCCCGAGCAGACGCTCGAACTCGGTTCGGGTTCGTGCCGCGATTCGGCCTGGCTGCTCGTGCAGGTCCTGCGTCACCTCGGCCTCGCCGCGCGCTTCGTTTCGGGTTACCTGATCCAGCTCGTCGCCGACGTCAAGCCGATCGACGGTCCGGCCGGCACCGACAGGGATTTCACCGACCTGCACGCCTGGTGCGAGGTTTACCTGCCGGGCGCCGGCTGGATCGGGCTCGACCCGACCTCGGGCCTGCTCGCCGGCGAAGGCCACATCCCGCTCGCCTGCTCGCCGGAACCGGGATCGGCGGCGCCGATCACCGGCGCGGTCGACACGTGCGAGGTCGCGTTCGAGCATGCGATGTCGGTCTCGCGCCTGCGCGAATCGCCGCGCGTGACACGACCGTACACGGACGGGCAGTGGGCCGCGATTGAGGCCCTCGGCCACCGCGTGGATGCCGATCTCGAGCGCTTCGACGTGCGCCTGACCATGGGCGGCGAACCGACCTTCGTCGCGAGCGACGATCCCGACGGAGCCGAGTGGAACACCGAGGCGCTCGGCCCGACCAAGCGCGTGCGCGCGGCCGAGCTGTTCCGGCGCCTCAAGGCGAAGTACGCACCGCGTGGTCTCGCCCATTTCGGCCAGGGCAAGTGGTATCCGGGCGAGCAGTTGCCGCGCTGGTCGTTCAACTGCTTCTGGCGCCGTGACGGGGAGGCGATCTGGAGCGAACCGTCGCTGCTCGGCGACGAGGCCGTGCCGGGTCGCGCCGACGCCGCGCTGGCCGAACGGTTTCTCGCCGGGGTCGCCGGGCGCCTCGGCCTCGATGCGGCGCACGTGTTCGCGGCGTACGAGGATCTGTTCTGGTTCATGTGGCGCGAGCGGCGCCTGCCGGCCAACGTCGATCCGTCCGATCCGCGTCTCGCCGACCCGCTCGAGCGCGCACGCGTCATGCGCGTGTTCGAGCGCGGGCTCGGTGCCGTCGTCGGCCACGTGCTGCCGATCGCGCGCGCGCATGGCGCCTGGCAGAGCGGACCGTGGTTCCTGCGCAGCGAACGCTGCCTGCTCGTGCCGGGCGACTCGCCGCTCGGCTATCGCCTGCCGCTCGACTCGCAGCCGTGGGTCGCCGAGACGGACTACCCGTATGTGCAGCCGCTCGATCCCGCGCAGACCTTCGCGCCGTTGCCCGCGCTCGCCGACATTCGTCGCCAACTGGTCGGTGTGCGCGCGCACGAACCGGCGTCTGCGCAGGCCCGCCT
>JAFLDX010000208.1 GCA_017302215.1 Lysobacterales bacterium | reverse complement strand
GACCCGGGCCGGAGCGCGCTCGGCCGGCTGCGCGCGCGTGCGCGGCGCACCGAAGCTGCGGTCCTCGACCGGGGCCGGCGGCGTCGAGGCACAGCCGGAAACGAGCAGGATCGCGAGCATCACCTGCAGGCACCGGACGGATCGACTCGTGCTCACGACCAGGGCTTTCATGCGTGCAGGAACTTGAAGTAGACCACGACCGCCACGACCAGGGCGACCAGGGCCCAGCCGACCCACTCGATCCAGCGGTGCAGCATGGCTTCGGCACGCGGGCCGGCGATGCGGATGACGCCGGCCAGGAGGTACACGCGCTTGCCGCGACCGACGAACATGCTCGCGATGAACGGCAGCAGCGGCACGCCGACGATGCCGGACGCCCAGGTGAAGATCTTGAGCGGAATCGGCAGGAAGCCGGCCACGACCAGCGCCCAGAACGCCATCCACGGACTCTGCTGCACGGTCACGCGCAGATCGGCGACCTGGGCGTCGATGCCCTCGAGCCAGCCGAGCGCGCCGAGCAGCGGCCGCACCGCCTCGAACGCGTAGTGGCCAAGGGCGTAGCCTGCCAGCGCGCCGACGAGCGAGAACACGAGGCTGACCGTCGCGTAGCGCGCCCAGCGTTGCGGCTTCGCCAGCACCATGGGGCCCAGCATGACTTCGGGCATGACCGGGAAGACGATCGCCTCGAAGAAGCTCAGTCCGGCCAGCAACGGCTCCGCGCGCGGATGCGCGGCCCAGGCCAGTGCCTTCTCGTAAAGCGGCCGGAACAGCTTCACGCGACGACTCCGTGCGCGAGGCGCATCGTCAACCGACTCCGCCGAGCAACGGCACGAAGCTGACCTCCGCGATCATCTCGCGGATCCAGCCGTCTTCGCCGGCTCGCACGCGGACCAGCCGCTGCAGGCCACTCGGGCCGACCGGCGCGACCAGCACGCCCGTCGGCGCGAGCTGCGTGAGCAGGGCCTCCTCGAGGTCGGTTCCGGCCGCGGTGACGATGATCGCGTCGAACGGCGCCTGGTCGGGCCAACCGAGCCGGCCATCGTCGTGGCGCGAACGGATGTTGGCGAGACCGAGCTTGCGGAACCGGCGGCGCGCAGTTCGCAGGAGTTCCTCGATGCGCTCGACGGTGCAGACCTGTTCGACCAGGCTGGCGAGCACGGCGCACTGGTAACCCGAACCGGTGCCGACCTCGAGCACGCGCCGCGGGCGGCCATGCTCGAGCACGAGTTCGGTCATGCGTGCGACGATGTACGGCTGCGATATCGTCTGCCCCTGCCCGATCGGCAGCGCATCGTCCTCGTACGCGCGCGTGGCCAGCGCTTCGTCGACGAACAGGTGCCGCGGCAACTGGCGCAGCACGTCGAGCACGCGGCGATCGGCGATGCCCTTGGCGGCGAGGCGCTCGACGAGCCGATCACGCGCACGCTGCGAGGTCATGCCGAGGCCACGTGCCTCGGGCAGCGGGCGCTGGAAGGTCGTCATCGGCGCACCCGGATCGCGATCACGAACGCACGCCGGTTCAAGCCGCGTCACCGGTCATGTTCAGCGAGCCGACCCAGCCGCTCACCTTGTCGAGAGCCTGGTAGCGCGTGAGGTCCACGTGGATCGGCGTGATCGATACGTAGCCTTCGCGCACGGCGTGGAAATCGGTGCCGGGTCCGTCGTCCTCGGCCTCGCCGGCCGGGCCGATCCACCAGATCGGCCGGCCACGCGGGTCGTGCTGCGCGATGCACGGCGCCGAGCGATGGCGACGTCCGAGCCGCGCGACCGACAGCCCGCGGATCTGCTCCCACGGCAGGTCGGGCACGTTGACGTTGAGGATCGTGTCGGCCGGCAGCGGATCGACGATGAGCTTGCGCATCAGCAGCATCACGGCGAGCGCGGCCGACTCGAAGTGCTCGCCCTTGTGGTCGCGCGTGACGAGCGAGACGGCAATCGCCGGCAAGCCGAGGAAGCGCCCCTCCATCGCCGCCGAAACGGTGCCCGAGTAGATGACGTCGTCACCGAGGTTGGCGGCGTTGTTGATGCCGGAAACGACAATGTCGGGTTCGACGTCGAGCAGGCCCGAGAGGGCGAGGTGCACGCAGTCGGTCGGCGTGCCGGCGACACGATAGCGGTTGTCGCCGAGCCGACTGACCCGGATCGGCTGGTCGAGCGTCAGCGAGTTGCTCGCGCCGGAGCGGTCGCGATCGGGAGCGACGACGACGACCTCACCGACCGTGGCCAGGTGGCGCGCCAGCACATGGATGCCGGGTGCGTCGACCCCGTCGTCGTTGCTTACCAGTACGCGCATCGGAACCCTTGCATTCGCCGCCGCGCGCCGACGCGGCGCGTGGCGCCACCGCACTCCGCCAAGGGCAGGCTGGATGCGCAAATGATACCGGATTCGCCACGCTCGGACGGACCGCACGCGAAGGATGTCCGCGGCGCCCCGATCCGGCATCACCCTCGCGAGCGGGCGCGCCGTGCGTGCAGCGATCGCCGAGCCGGCGTCCGAAGTGTCGCCCGCCATCGACCGCGGTCGCTTCAACGCACGGCATCCGGCACGTGCCGACCGGACCGATGGGCATTCGCGCGCGATCGAACGCACGTCGCCGTAGTCACGCGAGGAGCTCGGACACATGCTCGACGACGCTCGCGAGCCGTCGGTCGTCGAGCGCACCGAAGCCGATCGCGCAGCAGTCGTCGTAACCATGGCCCGCCGCGTAACGCGCACAGCGTGCGAAAGCGAGCCCGCGGGAGTCCGCACGCTCACGCAGACGCGCCCAGTCGACCGCCCCCGAAACACGCAGCGAGAAATGCAGGCCGGCCTTGGCGGGCAGGATCGCGATGCGGTCGCTCAAGGCGGCCTGCAGTCCCTCGATCAGGCGGGTGCGACGCTGCGCGTAGCGGGCCTGCATGCGGCGCACGTGTTGACGCAGGTGTCCGGCCTCGATGAACTCGGCCAGGGCAAGTTGCGGCGCGGGCGCGCCGAAACCGTCGGCAGCGCGACGGATCGCCAGCAGCCGGGCGCGCAGCGCGGCCGGCACGACCGCGTAGCCGAGGCGCAAGGCCGGGAACAGGGTCTTGGAGAACGTGCCGACGTAGCAGACGCGGTCGGGCGCATGCGCATGCAAGGCGTCGAGCGGCTGGTCGTCGTAACGGTACTCGCTGTCGTAGTCGTCCTCGACGACGTAGGCACCCGTGCGCCGCGCGTGCTCGAGCAACCGAGCGCGCCGCGACGCCGACAGCGCCACCCCGAGCGGGAACTGGTGCGATGGCGTGACGCAGATGACCCTCGCCCTCGGCGGGATCCGCGCCACGTCGATGCCGTGCTCGTCGACCGGCACGCTGACGATGCGTGCGCCGGCGTGGAGCCAGACATCGCGCATCGGCGCATAGCATGGATCTTCGACAGCCACCAGCGTGCCAGGCGCATCGACCAGCGTTCGCGCCAGCAGATCGAAGGCCTGCTGCGCGCCGGCCGTGACGACGAGATCGTCGACGGTGCACGACACCGCCCGGGCGAACGACACATGGCCGACGATCGCTGCACGCAGGCGCGCCACGCCGGCGGGATCGGCCTGCGCATGACCGGCGTTCGCGATCGAGCGCCATGCCCGCGACTCGAGGCGCCGCCATGCGTCGAACGGGAAAAGCGAAACATCGGGCAGCCCTGGTCGCAGGTCGAAGCGCAGCGCGGGCGAGCTGCAAGCCGGCGCGCCGAGGCGGGCGAGGTGCGCCTCAGGCGCGTTGCCGCGCGCGCTCCGTCGCGCCGGCTCGACGAAGGTTCCGTCGCCGCGACGTGCACGCAGGTGACCCTCGGCCGCCAGCACGTCATAGGCGGATACGACCGTGGTGCGCGCCACGCCGAGCGCCTTCGCGACCTCGCGCGTGGCCGGCATGCGCAAGCCCGCGGCGAGCCGACCCTGGAGGATCGCCTCGCGCAGTTGCCGATGCAGACTCTGCGAGGCGCCGCGCCCGGGATTGACCTTCACGTCGATCGGGAAAAGCAATGGCGTACCCCTCGGCGGACTGACAGGAGTGGACTGGCAAGAATCGGCCGATTGGCGCTTCCGCGCCCGGCGCCGAGCCGACATCGTAGCGTCCATGCACGCGCATTCCGTTCAAACCGTTCCGCGGCGCCTCGCATGGCTGTTGCCGCTTGCCCTGCTGGCCGCCTGCGAGCGGCCATTGCAGTCCGCGTCCGGCCAGCCTGCACCTGTGGCACCGACCGCCGCGGCGCCCGCCGTGGACGAGTTCCAGACGATGGCCGTCGAAGCCGGTCGCGGGCTGATCGGGACGCGCGCGCCGCACCTCGCGTTCGCGACCCTGGACGGCCGCACGGTCACGCTCGGCGACGAGACCGTGCGGCCGGTCTACCTGAAGTTCTGGGCGACGTGGTGCACGACCTGCCTCGAACAGATGGACGCGTTCAGGGCCGACCACGCCCGGTTCGGCGCCCGCGTCGATTTCATCGCGGTCAACACCGGCGTGAACGATGACCCGGCGGCCGTCGCGGCCTACCTGCGTGAGGTCGTGCTGCC
This sequence comes from Lysobacterales bacterium, assembly GCA_017302215.1. GTDB lineage: Bacteria > Pseudomonadota > Gammaproteobacteria > Xanthomonadales > Rhodanobacteraceae > Dokdonella. The sequence continues at coordinate 1,420 of JAFLDX010000208.1, read as the reverse complement.
GATGCCGGTCGCGATCGACGACGGGCAGCTCGGCGCCGCGTTCCACCTCAAGGTCACGCCGCAGCATGTGGTCATCGGGCGTGACGGAATCGTCCGCTACATGGGGCATCTCGGCGACGAGCGATTGCAGGGAGAGCTGCAGGCCGCGATCGACGGCGGTCCAGCGGCTGCCGCGCCGTCCGTGCAGTCCGGGCCGATGCCGCGCACCGAACCGCAAGCCGCGGAGTTCGCCGGCACATTCCTCTCGGTACAGGGCGACGAGGTTCACATCGACGGGCCGGGCGCTGCGGCCCCGAGACTGGTCTATTTCCTTTCGCCCTGGTGCGAGGGCTATCTCGCGCAATCACGCCCGAGCGTGGCTCAGGCGTGCATCGACACGCGCAAGGCGCTGACCCGCGCGTCCAGGCGTGGGGTGGAGGTGATCGGCATCGCGTCGGGGCTGTCGGCCACGGCGGACGACGTTCGCGCTTACCTGCAACGTACCGGCTTCACGGCGCCCGTGGTGTTCGACGCCGACGGCCGCCTGTTTCGACGATTCGGCGTGCGCAGCTTTCCGGCCGTGATCCCGCTCGACGCGGTGGGACGTCCGTCGGAGCCGATCGACGTGCGCGACATCGATGCATGGGGAACCCCCGCGCGCGCGCCGCCGCGCTCGTGATCGGGAACCGACCGGCTCGCGCGCCGTGCCGTGCAGGGAATCGCGACCCGCGACGTCGGCTGGTTGAGCGCAGCGACTGCCGGTACGCTCGCCGTCGGCGCGGCCCGCTGGGCCAGGTGACGGCTTCGGACCGACAGAGATGAAGATGAGGATCCCGCGGCCGCGCCCTGCCGGCAGCGTCGATGATGCCGCCGGTGCCGATCTCGACGACGCCGCGCTGTTCCGGCGCCTCGTGGGACCCGTGCGCGAGATGGCACGCACGGCGCAAGCACCGGCGCCAACGCCGCCGCCGGCCGAAGCGCTCCAGTTCGAACGTGACGAAGCCGCGGTGCGCGCGGAGTTGCTCTACCACGCCTTCGATCCGGCTTCGATCGAGGTCGGCGAAGAGATCCACTACCTCAAGCCGGATCAGCCGGCGCGCGTGCTGAAGCGATTGCGGCGCGGCCAGTACAGCGTGCGCGCCGAGCTCGACCTGCACCAGATGACGGCGCCCGTTGCACGCGAGGCGATCCGTCTGTTCCTCGACGAGGCCATCCGCCATGGCGAGGCCTGCGTACGCATCGTGCACGGCAAGGGCCTCGGCTCGTCGGCGCGAGGTCCCGTGCTCAAGGGATTGACCGAGCAGATCCTGCGCCGCCGCGGCGACGTCGTCGCGTTCTCGTCTGCGCTGCCGGCGCTGGGCGGGACCGGCGCCGTGCTCGTACTGCTCGACACGCGCTGACGGTGGTCGGGGCGATCACGCGCCCGCGGCGCGCCGCGACG
>JAFLDX010000207.1 GCA_017302215.1 Lysobacterales bacterium | reverse complement strand
GCCATTCGGCGCGCGGCGCGCACCAGCCGCGCGCGCCGCTGCCGGGCGCTTCCCAGCGGTCGATCTCCCCGCCCGACATCGTCACGCCGAGCAGGTTCTCGTTGATCGTGTAGCTCTTCTGCTTGGCGCGCACGCCGAAGCCGCGCGCCTCGAGGTATTCCTGTTCGTACGCGCGCGTGTGCGTGTGTTCCTTCTGGATCTCGCGGATCGGCGCGACGATCACATAGTCACCGAGCGCCTTGATCGCGAGGTCGAAGCGCACCTGGTCGTTGCCCATGCCGGTGCAGCCGTGCGCGACGTGCTTCGTGCCGAGTTCGTCGGCGCGCGCGAGCATCGCCTCGACGATGAGGTAACGGTCGGAGACGAGCAGCGGGTACTGGCCCTGGTAACCCTCGCCGGCACGCACGAACGGCTTGACGAAGCCGTTCCAGATCGCCGGACCGCCGTCGACGGTCACGTGGCTGGCCACGCCGAGCTCCTTCGCACGTCCCTCAATGAATGCGCGCTCCTCGGCATCGACGCCGCCGGTGTCGGCGAACACGGTGTGCACGGCATAGCCCTGCTCCTGCAGGTACGGTACGCAGAAGCTCGTGTCGAGTCCGCCCGAGAAGGCGAGGACGATCGGAGTGGCCGGAGAGGTCATGACGGGTGCCTTTGCAGCGAAAGGTGGAGTAGAGGTTAGGGGCGAGGGCGCAAGGATCGAGGACCGGGAGAGGTCGGGAACGTCGGCAGTGGAGGCGATTTCCGGATGGCGCGGGATGCGGTTCTCGCGCCCTCGCGCCCTCGCCCCTCGCCCCCGACCTAACCCCTGGCCCCTGCCAAAGCGGCCATGATCGCCTTCTGTACATGCAGGCGGTTCTCGGCCTCGTCGATCGCGATGCAGGCCGGCGAGTCCATCACCGCGTCGGTGGCCTTGATGTTCCGCCGCAGCGGCAGGCAATGGCTGAACACGCCGTTGCGGGTCAACGCCATTTTCGCCTCGTCGACGATGAAGTGCCGGCTCGCCTCGCGCATCGGCTTCTCGGCCTCCCAGCGGCCGAAGTACGGAATCGCGCCCCAGCTCTTGGCGTAGACGACGTCGGCGCCACGATAGGCGGACTCGATGTCGTGGCTGACCGTCAGCGAGCCGCCGTTCTCGGCGGCGTTGGCGCGGCCGTGCTCCATGTAGCGCGGATCGAGCAGGTAGTCCTCGTTCGGGCACAGCAGGGTCACGTCCATGCCGTAGCGCGTGGCGATCAGCAGGGCCGAGTTGGCCACGGCCGTGTTGAGCGGCTTGGGGTGATACGTCCAGGTCAGCACGTACTTCTTGCCGCGCAGGATCTGCTCGGGACTCGATCCCGGATCGATCCGGCCGAAGTGCTCCTGCAGCGCCATCACGTGGGCGAGTTCCTGGCACGGGTGCGTGATCGTCTCCATGTTGATGACGGGCACCGTCGCATGCTTCGCGAAGGCCTTGATGACGCGGTCCTCGCGGTCGACCGACCAGTCCTGGAACTTCGGGAACGCGCGCACCGCGATGAGGTCGACGTAGCGGCTCAGCACGCGCGCGACTTCGCTGACGTGTTCCTCGGCTTCGCCGTCCATGACCGTGCCGACCTCGAACTCGATCGGCCACGCGTCCTTGCCCGGCGCGAGCACGATCGCCTTGCCGCCGAGCTGGTGCGCGCCGAGTTCGAAGCTCGTGCGCGTGCGCATCGACGGATTGAAGAACATCAGCGCGATCGACTTGCCGGCCAACTCGTTGCCGAGGCGCGTGCGCTTGAATGCGGCCGCCTGCGCGAGCAGCGCGTCGAGCTCGGCGCGACTCCAGTCCTGGGTAGTCAGAAAATGCTTCGGTGTCATCGAAATCCCCGGAAACGAAAAAACCCGGCACGAGGGCCGGGTTTCGAGCGATGCATACGAGCTGCGTATGCGATGGCTGCCCCCGACCGGCCGCTACGGCGACGGTCGGCGCGCGCGCGAGGTCATGCCGGCGGCGAGGTGCGCGCTGGACAGGAACTCGGTTGCGGAGACGTGGGCGTTCATGCGGTTGCGGACGTTACCGGCAATCGTGCGGCGGCGCAACAGCGGGGAACCGGCGCGCCCCTCATCCGGCGCTGCCGCGCCACCTTCTCCCCGTTGACACGGGGAGAAGGGAAAGCGTGAGCAGTACCGCACCGGCCGCTCCTTCGCCGTGCGAACGGGGAGAAGAGACATCAAGAGCAATCGACGCCAGCCTTCCCGTCTCCCCGTGCGAACGAGGAGAAGAGACATCAAGAGCAATCGAAGCCAACCTTCCCTTCTCCCCGTGCGAACGAGGAGAAGAGACGTCAAGAGCAATCGGCGCCGGCCGTCCCTTCTCCCCGTGCCAACGGGGAGAAGGTGGCGCGGCAACGCCGGATGAGGGGCTGCTCTCCATCACGCGCAGAGCAGCAGGAAATCACTCGGCCGGCGTGACGCTCACGCGCACGCGCATGCGTTCTCCGGGGTCGTAGTCGAGGTGCGACATGTAGACATCGCCGCGATAGCGGTACTGCACGTCGTAGCCGATGATGCGGCGCTCGCTGCTGCGCTCGTCGACCGTGCGGCAGCGCGTCTCGGTCGAGCCGTAGTAGCGGTCGTCGCGGCGCGCCGCGTTGTTGCCGATCGCGCCACCGACGAGGGCACCGGCAACCGTCGCCGCCTTGCGCCCATCGCCCTTGCCGACCGTGTTGCCGAGCGCACCGCCGACGATCGCGCCGATGACCGTGCCGGCCGCATTGTTGCCGCGCGAGTCGTCGTAGCGACCGACATCGGCCTCGTAGCACTCCTCGCGCGGGCGGCTGACCTGCACTTCGTCATAGACCGGATCGACGCGCAGCACGTCGGCCCAGCCGACGCGGACGTTGTCGACGTCGTCGGCATAGCCACGGTCCTGCGCCTGCACCGTGCCCGCCACCGCCGCGAGGGCCAGGGCAAGGACGGAAAACTTGAACATCGCGACTCTCCTCGGTTCGGGGTTCGTGCCTCGCGCGCCCGGCCTGCATGGGGTCGGTTCGCCGCCCGCTGGCGGTGCGCAAACACAGCATTTGGGCGCAATTACAGCAGGAGCAGACTGAATGCCGGCCAAAGAAATCGGCCCAGGCGCGGCGTCCTGCCCGGCACACCGGCGCCACGCCGGCATCCGTCCGGCACCTGCCTGATATGATCGAGCGCTTCGACCGCCGCCGCACCCGCCGATGAGCCTTCGCCTGTACAACACCCTCAACCGCGGGATCGAGGACTTCGCGCCGGACGACCCCAAGCGCGTGACGATGTACGTGTGCGGCCCGACCGTCTACAACTACATCCACATCGGCAACGCGCGCCCGGCCGTCGTGTTCGGCCTGCTCGCGCGGCTGCTGCGGCGGCTGTACCCCCAGGTCGTCTACGCGCGCAACATCACCGACGTCGACGACAAGATCAATGCCGCGGCGCAGGCCGCCGGCGTGCCGATCGGCGAGATCACGACGCGCTACGCCGAGGCGTACTTCGACGACGTCGCGCGGCTTGGCGTCGATCCGCCCGATGTCATCCCCTATGCGACTGCCCACATCGGCGAGATCGTCGCGATGTGCGTACGCCTGATCGAGCGCGGCCATGCCTATGCGGCCGAGGGCCACGTGCTGTTCGACGTCGCGAGCTTCCCCGACTACGGCCGCCTGTCCGGCCGCTCGACCGAGGACATGATCGCCGGTGCGCGCGTCGAGGTGGCCCCGTACAAGCGCAACCCGGCCGATTTCGTGCTGTGGAAGCCGTCGAGCGACGAGCTGCCGGGCTGGGACAGCCCGTGGGGCCGCGGTCGCCCGGGCTGGCACATCGAGTGCTCGGCGATGGCCGCGGCGCACCTCGGCGAGACGATCGACATCCATGCCGGCGGCAACGACCTCATGTTCCCGCACCACGAGAACGAGGTCGCGCAGAGCACGTGCGCGCACGGCGGCAGGACGTTCGCGCGGTTCTGGCTGCACAACGGCATGCTGACCTTCGACGGGCGCAAGATGTCGAAGTCGCTCGGCAACGTGCTCGTCCTGCATGACCTGCTCGAACGCCATCCGGCCGAGGTGCTGCGATTCCTGCTGCTGCGCGCGCACTACCGCCAGCCGCTCGACTGGTCGGAATCGACCCTGGCCCAGGCCCGCGCCACGCTCGACGGATGGTACGGCGTGCTGCGCGACCGCGCGGACGTCGACATCGGCTCGTCCGAACCCGACGTTCCGACCGCCGTCGAAGCGGCCCTGTGCGACGACCTCAACACACCCGAAGCCTTCGCCGTGGTCGCCGGCCTCGCCGACGCCGCGCGCCGCGCGAGCACGCCCGACGATCGGCGAGCGACCAAGGCCGCGCTGCTCGGCGCCGGCCGCCTGCTCGGCCTGCTGCAGCAGGATCCCGAGGCCTGGTTCCAGCAGTCGACCGCCGGTGATGCGATCGACGCGGCGTGGGTGCAGGGGCTGCTCGACGAGCGCGTCGCGGCGCGCAAGGCGAAGGACTTCGCGCGTGCCGATGCAATTCGCGAGGAACTCGCCGCGCGCCACATCGTCATCGAGGACGGCGCGCAGGGCACGCGCTGGAAGGTCGCCGCCGCGGCCGCGGCGAACTGAGCGATGGACGCAACGGTCACCGCCGAAGCCACGCAGGACGCGATCGCCGAGGAATTCGCTTTCTTCGGCGACTGGACCGAGCGCTACCAGTACCTGATCGATCTCGGCCGCAAGCTGCCGGCACTGCCGGACGACCTGCGGATCGACGAACACAAGGTCAGCGGCTGCCAGTCGCAGGTCTGGCTCGTCGCCGACGGCGGGGCCGACCGCCTCGAATTCCGCGCGGCCAGCGATTCGGCGATCGTGTCCGGCCTGATCGCCCTGCTGCTGCGCGTCTACTCGGGCCGCGGCGCGGCCGAGATCCTCGCCACCGAGCCGCGCTTCGTCGAAGCCATCGGGCTGGCGAAACACCTCTCGCCGACGCGCTCGAACGGCCTCGCCGCGATGCTCGCGCGGATCCGCGCCGAGGCGGCCGCCGCTCTCGCGTAACCGCAGCGTCATCGCGCCGACACGCGCGCTTCAAATCGCACGCGCAACCTGCCGGCCATCCGAGGCGGAGGTCGCCATGCAGGTCGCGATCGTCACCGAAACCTGGCCACCCGAGGTCAACGGCGTCGCGCTGACCGTGCAATCGCTCGCGCGCGGCCTGCGCGCGCTCGGCCACGCAGTCGAAGTTGTTCGACCGCGCCGACCCGAGGACGACGCCGCGACGGTCGACGCGTTCGACGAACTGCTCGTCACGAGCGCGGCGCTGCCGCGCTACCCGGGCCTGCGTTTCGGCCTGCCGGCCGCTGCGCGCCTGAGCGCGCACTGGCGCGCGCGGCGTCCCGACGCGCTCTACATCGCCACCGAAGGCCCGCTCGGGCACAGCGCGCTGGCCGCCTCGCGAAAGCTCGGCATCCCCGCCTGCACGGGTTTCCACACGCGCTTCGACGACTTCGCGCGCCACTACGGGGTCGGCTGGCTGACCCCGCTCGTGTTCGCCGGCATGCGCCGCTTCCACAACCGTGCCGCGGCGACCCTCGTGCCGACACGCGAACTGGCCGACTTCCTTTCCGCGCGCGGCTTCCGCCACGTGCGCCAGCTCGCCCGCGCGGTCGACACGAGCGCGTTCCACCCGCGTCATCGCGACGAGGCCCTGCGCGCCGACTGGGGCGTCGACGCCGAAGCTCCGGCGATCGTCCACGTCGGCCGCCTCGCCGCCGAGAAGAACCTCGACCTGCTCGTGCGCGCCTTCCGCGCGATCCAGAAGCGCCAGCCAAGCGCGCGCCTCGTCATCGTCGGCGACGGACCCGAGCGCGCGCGCCTCGCGGCCGCGCATCCGGACCTCGTGTTCGCCGGCCTGCGCCACGGCACCGACCTCGCCCGCCACTACGCCAGTGCCGACCTGTTCCTGTTCCCGAGCAAGACC
>JAFLDX010000206.1 GCA_017302215.1 Lysobacterales bacterium | reverse complement strand
GATCGTCGGCGCGCGCGCCGGGGCGCGCAGCATCGGTGCGTCGACGTCGCCGCCGGCCAGCACGCGCAGGCCGGCGAACTCGGGCAGGTAGCGGGCCACCGGTTCGTCGAGGCCGATCCGGCCCGACTCGACCAGTTGCAGCACCGCGACCGAGGCGAGCGGCTTGGTCATCGAATAGACGCGGAAGATCGCGTCGCGGCGCATCGGCCGCTTGCGCGCCAGGTCGGCGTGACCGTCGGCATGCACGTCGACGACGCGACCGTCATCGATCGCGAGGACGACGCCGCCGAGGTATCCACGCGGACCGACCGCATCGCGAAGACGCGCGTGCACGGCCGTCAATCCCGGCGCCTTCGCCGGTCCATGCGGCGAAGGCGTCGAATCGCCGGTGGCGGCCGCCGGGCCGACCACCACCATCCCCCACAGCGCCAACGCGAGTGTGCGCGATGCCTTGCCGACCCGTCGCGTCGCCGCTGCCGTCACGCTCAGAACTTGATCGTGTGCGTCAGCGACCACACCCGTCCGCGACCGGCCCAGTAGTTCTGGAAGCCGCCGGGCGGCTGCGACCAGCTCAGGATGTACTGCTTGTCGAGCAGGTTCTCGATGCCGAGCGCGAGGCGACCGAACCGCTCGAACTCGTAGGTCGCGCCGAGATCGAACAGCGTGTAGCCGTTGGTGTGCTCCTCGAACGTGAACGCCGTGTTGTCGAAGGCGCGCACGTCGCGACCGGACAGGTCGCGATCGAACAGCGTGGTCGCACCGAGCGTGATTTCGCCCTGCGGCACGAAGTTCCACACCAGCGTCCACGCGAACTTGTCCGGGCTGATGTCGTTGACGCCCATCGGCCGGTTGAGTTCGCCCGCGCCGTAACGCCCGCGCACGTCGGCGCCCCAGAACGCGGTCTTGCCGCGCGTGTGCGAATAGACCGCGTTGAGACGCCAGGCGTCGCTGAAGCGGAAGTCGCCGGACAGCTCGTAGCCCTTGATGCGCGTGGGCGCGCGCAGCAGCACGAAATCGTTGGTGGTCGGGTCGATCGACAGCGACTGGCCGAAGTCGGACCTCGAATCGTAGTACGAACCGCCGAAGCCGCCGAAGTCGCCGCGCCAGTTGAAGCCGACTTCCTTGTTCTCGACGACGATCGCCTGCAGGTCGAGGATGCCGGCGACGCTCTGGCCCGGAACGCTGATGTTGCGCAGCGGGATGCCGACGTTGGGCAGGGTGAAGCCCTCGCCGTACGAGGCAAACGCCGACCAGCCACCGGCGATCCGCCAGATCAGGCCGGCGTTGAACAGGTTCTCCTTGTAGTCCAGCGTTCCGCCCTCGACGAAGACGCTGTTGCGGAACGCGGTTGTCGTGTAGCTGTCGACGTGCAGCTCGCCATCCTCGCGACGCGCACCGGCGCTGAGCGTCACCGGCCCGATGTCCCACGACAGCTGCGCCCACGGCGCCTTGCTCGTGTACTCCATCGGCGGCACCCACACGCGATCGGTCAGCGCGAGGCGCTGCTGGGCGGTGTCGCCGACCAGGTCGAGACCGACGCGCAGCTCGAGTCCGTCGACCGAGAACAGCGACGGCCTCGCCCACGACGTGCGCAGGCCTTCCTTCTCGGTGACGATCTCGGACTGGTCGAAGATGCGCGGCTCGCCGGGCGGCAGCGGCCATATGAGCTGGCGGTCGTTGCCGTTCTCGGGCAGGTAGCGCATCGCCTGGTCGGCCTTGTAGGCATTGACGACGAGGGTGCCGCCACCGAGGTCGGCATTGCTGTAGGTGAGCTGGTACTGCTTGAAGTCGTTGAACGCGTCCTTCGAACCGTAGATCTGCCCGCGCTCCGACGTGTTGGTGCGCACCGAGTCGCAACCCGCGACGACGCCGACTTCCTCCGGCCGGCAGCCGAGCACCTGGATGTAGTTGGCCTGCCCCTCGACCTCGAAATGGCTGACCGAACCCTCGATGCGCTGCATGCCGCCTTCGCCGAAGTTGTAGCCCATCTTGAGGAACAGGTTCTGCGAACGCGAATCGGCCAGCGAGCCGCTCGTGTTCATGCCGATGCGACGGCCGTTGCCGTCGTAGGTGATGCCGCGGTTGATCACCGAGGCCGCGGCGATCATGTCGAAGTCGCCATCCTTGCGCGTGAACGTGACGCCGGTCTTCCAGCCGGCGCTGTCGTCCTTGAACTGGGTCGTGTAGCGGTTGGTCAGCGTGACCTCGTTGCCCTCGTCGCGCGGCACCGCCGAGATGTAGTTGATGATGCCGCCCGCGGCACCGATGCCTTCCGAGGCGGACGGGCCGTTGATGACCTCGATGCGGCCGACGATGCCCATGTCGGTGAAGGTCGCGTTGCGCGTGCCTTCGCGCAGCGGCGAGCCCTGCGGGACGCCGTCGAACAGGCGCAGGGCGATGCGCCCGCGCAGGTTCTCGCCGGTGTTGCTCATCGCCTGTGACGATTCGGCATAGCCCGGCACGGTGCGCGAGAGCACTGCGGTCGCATCCTCGGTCAGGGTCAGCGTGCGCTTGACCTCGGCCTCCGAGACGATGTTGATCGCGCCGGGGATCTTGTCGATTGCCTTCGGCGCACGCGTGCCGGTGACGATCACGCCTTCGAGCTCGTCGACTGGCGCATCGTCCGCATCGTCGGCTGCCGCGGCGGTCGCGGCGGCGGTGGCGCCTCCGACAGCCGCCGCAGCGGTGGCGGTTTCGTCGCTCGCGGCGGCGTCGTCGGCGGTGTCCTGCGCGAACGCGTCGGCGAGCGGAAAGGAGGCGAGCAGAACGCACGCGATCGCGGCGGTCAGCGGCTTGATCATGACGGGTCTCCGTGTGCTGTGTGGTGAGGAGCACGCCCGCGCGGACGGCCCCGACGATCGACGCGATGCCGCAGCGAAGGACGCTCCGGCACTCTGCGACGCCCTCCCCGGCGTCAGGACCACCGATGTTCGTTGTCGCGCCGGCAGCCTATGCGCAGCCCCGGTGGCGTCAAACGCGTGCCAAGTATGTTCAGAGGCTAGTTTTTGTATTGCTTCGCAGGGCCGCTCCGATGCTGCTTTGCAGCGAAGGAGCGCGCCGCGTTCGACCGCATCCGGGGGCATGGCGCAGCGCGGCGTGCGCCGCCGTCGGTTCAATGCGACGGCGCCACCCGCAGGCTTTCTTGGAGCAGCACGTTCAACAGCCGCACGCGCACGCTCGAGCGCGACCAGACGATGCCGATGCGCCGTGGTTCGGCCGGCAGCGGCAACGGCATGCGCACCAGCCGCAGGCCCTCCGGCCACGGGCGCGCCCAGTCGGGCACCAGCGACACCCCGAGTCCGCGGTCGACCATCACCGCGATCGCATTGAGCGCGTTGAGCTCGAACCGCTCGCGCGGCACGATGCCCGCGTTGCGCAGGTACTCGTCGGCCTGGCGACCACCCCACTGATGGCGGTCGTAGCGGATCAGCGGCTCGCTCGCGAGCAACTCGTGCGGATCGCGTCCGGCGAATGCCAGCGGCGCGAGAACGACCAGCGGCTCTTCGCGCAGCAGATGCCATTCGCAGGTCTTCGGCAGCGCGAACGGCGCCTGCAGCACGATCGCCGCATCGAGATCATTGGCTTCGACCTGCCGGTACAGCTCGGCCGAGTAGCCGGGTTGGATGAAGACGTTGATGGCCGGGAACGATTCGACCATGCGCGCCAGCACGTCCGGCAGCATGCCGGCCAGTGCGGTCGGGCATGCGCCGAGCCGCAGTTCGCCGGCGACGTCGACGTCGGCGGCGATGCTGCGCAGGTCGGCGATGCCGCGCAGCAGTTCGCGCGAGCGCTCGAGGATGCGCGCGCCGGCCCCGGTCACGCTCACCGTGCGCCCGACACGCGCGATCAGCGGTGCACCGATCTCGCGCTCGAGCGTGCGCAGCTGCTGCGCGACCGCGGCCGGCGTGATGTTGAGCTTGCGCGCCGCGGCGGCCATCGAACCGTGGTCGACGACCGCCACGAACGTATTGAGGAACTGCGTTTCCACCGGCCCATCCGAGATCGCGCCGTGGCGCAGGCTACCTCAGTGCGGCGCGGCCTGCTTGCCGCGCGTGTGGATCGTCAACCCTTCCAGCGAACGCTGCGGCGGCGGGAAGAACAGGCTGGCGACGTAGCCGACCACGATGCAGATCGCGATAGAGATCGCAAGGTAGTAGTACGGGTGCACGATCCGCAGCGTCCAGATCGCGAACGTCACGGCCAGGCTGACGCAGATGCCGATCGCCACGCCGGCCGAGTTCGCGCGCCGGGTGAACATGCCGAGCGTGTAGGCGCCGGCGAAGCCGCCGCCGAGCAGGCCGAGCAGCTCGATCGAGACATCGAACAGCGAGCGGATGTCGAAGCGCGACAGCACGAGGGCCAGGCCGATGCCGACCAGGCCGACGACGACCCCGGTCCATTCGGCGAAGCGCACGCTGCGCTGCGGCGAACGCTCGCGCACGAGGCGATCGTGGAAGTCGACGGTGGCCATCGTGGCCACGCTGTTGATGATGCTTGACAGGGTAGACATCGCTGCAGCGAAGATGCCGGCGATGATGAGGCCGGTGACGCCGGCCGGCAGCTCGGCCGCGATGAACAGCGGGAACGTGGCATCGATCGGCAGCACCGGGTTCATGCGTTCGGGATGGTCTCGGTAGTAGAGCCACAGCGCCGTGCCGATGCCGTAGAACAGCAGGCCGCCGGGAATCATCATCGCGGCGAAGATCCACACCGAGCGCCCGGCCGCGCGGTCCGACGGCGTCGACAGCACGCGTTGCATCAGCACCTGGTCCTTCGGGAACGTCAGCACGACGTCGAACAGGACCAGGAACACGAAACCCCAGACGGTCGCCTTGGCGAGGTCGAAGTCGAGGTCGAAGGTCTTCAGCTTGCCTTCGGCAAGCGCGTGCGAGACCGCGTCGAGCGCGCTGCCGTCGACGCCGGCGAGGATGAACACGATCGCGAACAGGGCGCCGCCGAACATGACGAACACCTGCGCGAAGTCGGTCCAGATCACCGCCTTCATGCCGCCGAGCGTGGTGTAGAGGATCGTGAACACGCCCATCATGAGAATGCTCCAGACCACGTCGACGCCGGTGATCGACGCGATCGCCAGCGCCGGCAGGTAGAGGATCACGCTCATGCGGCTGCCGACCTGGGTGGCGATGCACATCGCGCTGGCGAGCATGCGGATGCCGGGATGGAAGCGCGTTTCGAGATACGAGAACACCGACACGAGGTTCAGCCTGCGCAGCAGCGGCACGATCCAGATCGCGACGAAGACGAGGCCGAGGACCGCGATCAGGTTGTTGGCGAGGTAGGTCCAGTTGCTCTCGAACGCCTTGGCCGGGATGGCGATGAAGCTGATCGAACTGACATTGGTCGCGTACAGGCTCACGCCGGCCGCCCAGAACGGGATCGCGCGGCTGCCGACGAAGAACGAGTCGGTGCTGGCGCGCTTCTCGCGCAGCCAGAACCACGCACCGACGCCCGCCATCGACGAGAGATACACCGCGAGCACGGTCCAGTCCGGCCAGGTCAGCAGCAGCTTGCCCGCGCGGAAGCCGGCCTGCGCCGTTTCCCCGGCACCGGTCCAGGCCAGGCCATCGTGTCGCAGCGCGACGACCACCCCGGGCGGAATCTTGAGCGCGTCCGTCGGCGACCAGCTCGCGGTGATCGTGTTGTAGGTGATCGCCTGCGCTGGCTGGCCTGTGCCGCCCGGAACGAGATAGAGGACATGCGCCTGGCCGATCGCGTGCGCGGCGCTCGGCACGCCTGCCGCGAGCGGCGGACCGACCGGCGTCCATGCGCGCGCGCCATCGAGTCGCCAGAGGGTACTGCCGCCATCGTCGGCGACAGTCGCCAGCAGTGCGCCGGACTGCCAGGCCAGCGTGCTCGC
>JAFLDX010000205.1 GCA_017302215.1 Lysobacterales bacterium | reverse complement strand
GCGGCGAGCGGCGCGCCGTCGAGCGCACCGTCCTCGATCAGGCGCAACGCAGCGCGCACGAGCCCGCTGCGTGCGCGATGCAGCGGTGAACCGGGTGCCGCCTCCGGACGGCAGCGCAGGCACGGCCGGAATCCCGCCGCGGCGGCCGCGGCCGCACTGGCGTAGTAGCGCACGTTGCGCGCATGCGGCGTCGGCGCCGGGCATACCGGACGGCAGTAGATGCCGGTCGAGGTCACCGCGGTGTAGAACAGGCCATCGAAGCGCGCGTCGCGCGTCAGCCGGGCCTGCTCGCAGACGGCGTTCGTGTAGGGCAGGGTGCCGGCGGATTCCATGCTGCCAATCTAGCAGGCGCGTGCGGTCTCGACTCGCCGTTTCCGGACATGGAAGCCGGACGGGTCAGAACCCGCAGCGCAGGAACCCGCCGTCGACGGCGATGCATTCGCCGGTGATGTACGAGGCCGCCGGCAGGCACAGGAAGGCGATGGCCGCGGCGACTTCCTCCGGTTCGCCGATGCGATCCATCGGCGTGCGAGCGAGCACTTCCTCCAGATAGTCGGCGTCGGCCAGCGCGTCCTCGGTGCGCCGCGTGCGGATGTACCACGGGGCCACCGAGTTCACGCGGATGCCGTCGCCGGCCCACTCGCAGGCCAGGTTGCGCGTGAGCTGGTGCAACGCGGCCTTGGTCATGCCGTACGGCGCGCCGGTGCGCACGTGCACGAGGCCCGATACCGAGCCGACGTTGACGATGGCCGCATTGCCGTGCTCGGCCAGGTGCGGATGCGCGAGGCGGCACATCTCGAACGCCGCCAGCACGTTCGTCGTGATCAGCGCCTGCACTTCGTCGGTGGCGTACGCGAGTGCGGCCCTCGACACATTCTCGCCGACGTTGTTGACGAGCAGCGACGGGCCGGCATCGAGATCGGCGATCCAGTCGAACAGCTCGAGGCGCTGCTCGGCATCGCCGAGGTCCGCGGCGAACGCGCGCAGGGTACGCTGCGGGAACTCGTCGGCCAGTTCGGCGACGACCTGGTCGAGATGAACCTCGTCGCGCGCGACGAGCAGGACGTCGGCGCCGAGCGCGGCCAGTTCGCGCACCGTGGCGAGGCCGATGCCGCGGCTCGCGCCGGTGACGAGAGCGAGACGATCGTCGAGTCGCCAGCGTGACGCGCTCATCGGTGTGTCCTCCGCCTTGCCCGCTGCGCGCGCGGCGCGCAGACTGCGCGGCGAAGCGGCATCGACGATGCCGCGCCCGCGCGAGGCCTGCCATGGTACGTCAGTGGTCCGTCGCGACGTTCGTCGCCTGCCTCGGCATCGGCGCCTGCTCGGGACGCAGTGAAGCGCCGCCCGCACCGGCCGCGGATGCAGCGCCCGAAGCGCGCACGCCGACCGTGTTCGACGACCCGCTCAAGGCACTCGACAAGGCCAAGGCCGTGCAGGCCACGCTTGACCAGGCCGATGCGGACCGACGCAAGGCGCTCGACGACGCCGGCGGATAGGGAAGGTCGGACATGGCGTCATCGCGGCCGAAGCTCCCACAGAATCAGCGACTCGTGGGAGCGGCTTCAGCCGCGATCCGGGTTGATCGGAACTTTCCCCGGAAGTTTCGGAAGCCGCGGTCACGTCGTCGCGCCGATTCAATCCAGCTCGCAGAAGCAATGCGCGACGACGCCGTAGCGGTTGCCGCCGAGCGTGTGCAGCAGGCGCAGGGTCTGTTCGAGCTCGGTCTTCGGCAGCAGCGCGAGCGGCAGGTCATAGCCGGTCCAGCGCCCGATCGAAGCCGCGGCCTGCGACCGGCTGAGGCTCAGGGCGAGGTTTTCCCAGGCGGACAGCGGCTTCTCGACGTAGCGCGTGGCGTAGTCGTCGCCGAGTCCGGCGCGACCCGCGACGGCCGCGATCGTCTGGCCGAGGCCGCCCAGCCTGTCGACGAGGCCGCGCTCCTTCGCCTGCGCGCCGCTCCAGACCCGCCCGCGCGCGACCGCGTCGATCTCGTCGACCGACTTGCCGCGCGCCTCGGCCACGCCGCCGATGAAATCGCGATAGCCCTTCTCGATCACCCGCGTGATGATCGACTCGACCTTCGGGTCGAACGGCCTGCGAATGTCGAACGCGCCGGCGATCGGCGTGGTGCCGACACCGTCGGTATGGATGCCGAGCTTGTCGAGGGCCTCGGGGATCGTCACGAACATGCCGAAGATGCCGATCGAGCCGGTGATCGTGGTCGGTTGTGCCCAGATCTCGTCGGCATTCATCGAGATCCAGTAGCCGCCGCTGGCCGCCACATCGCCCATCGAGACGAACACCGGCTTGCCGGCCGCGCGGGTCAGTTCGACTTCGCGGCGGATCACTTCCGAGGCGTACACGTCGCCGCCGGGCGAGTCGACGCGCAGCACGAGCGCCTTGATCGCATTGTCCTGGCGCGCCTCGCGGATCAGCTGCGCGGTCGACGCCGCGCCGACCGTGCCCTGCGGTTGCTCGCCGGGCACGATCTCGCCCTGGGCGACGATCACGCCGACCTGCGGGCGCGCATCCGGCAGCGCGACCTGCATGCCGAGGTAGCTCCTCCAGTTGATCTGGCGGAATGTCTCGCCGTCCGCGCTCGGTTCGCCCATGCCCTTCAGCAGCTCGCGCGCCTCGGCGCGCGTGGCGAGCTTGTCGACGAGCTTGCGCTCGAGCGCGAGCTTGGCGAGGTCGCCGTGATAGGCCTCGATCTGGCGGTCGATGTCGGCGATGTCGGCGCGCAGCGTGGCCGGCTCGATCCGGCGCAGCGCGGCGATCTCGTCGAGGACCTCGTTCCACAGCCCGCTCATCCAGTACAGGTCGGCCTCCTTGGCTGCATCGGAGGCCTTGTTCAGCACGAACGGCTCGGCGGCCGACTTGTACTCGCCGACCTTGATCAGGTGCACGTCGACGCCGAGCTTGTCGAGCGCATCGCGGAAGTAGCTGCGGTACGAGGACAGGCCTTCCAGCACGACCGAGCCCATCGGATCGAGCAGGATCTCGTTCGCATGCGCCGCGAGGTAGTAGGGCCCCTGGCCCATGCCCTCGGAGATCACGACGACGTCCTTGCCGGTCTCGCGGAAGCGGTCGAGCGCCTGGCCGAGTTCGCGCAGCGTCGACAGGCCGGCGCCGATCTCGTCGGGCAAGAGGACGATGCGCTCGATGCGTGCGTCGCGGCCCGCCAGTTCGATCGTGCGCAGGACATCGCGCAGCTCGATCTCGGCGTTGTCGCCGCCCATCAGTTCCTCGCGTGCGCGCGTCGCCGCATCGCCGGTGTACTGTTCGACGATGCTGCCTTTCGGATCGAGCACGAGCGCGGTGCGCGGTTCGATCGTCGGCTCGCGACGCAGCAATGCCATGAACAACGCGAGCAGGATCGCCACGAAGACCAGATTGAGGACGAGCCTGCGCGTGAAGTTCAGCGTGTTCCACAGGCCGCGGAAGAAGCGGCGGATCAGGCCGGGGGAATGTTCCGACATCGATGAGCTCCGGGGATCGTTCCATGACGACGAAGTCAGGGTAGCCGAACCGGCGCACGGCGGCATGTCACGGAAGTCCGGGTGGTCCCGCGGCGGTCGTGCGGGCGGAACCGGCGAGCCTGCGGAAGCGCAGCGGCAGCAGGATCGCCGCGACGCTCAGGCCCGCGATCAGGCCGTACCACATGCCGCGGGCGCCATGGCCGTCGGCGAACGCGAGCCACCAGCCGACCGGCATGCCGACCGCCCAGTAGGCAAAGGCCGTGATCAGCATCGGCACGCGCGTGTCCTTGAGCCCGCGCAGGGCACCATTGCCCACGGCCTGGATGCCGTCCGACAACTGGAACAGCGCGGCGAGCACGATCAGCTCGGCGGCAAAGGCAGCGACCGCGACATCGTGCGTGTAGAGCGACGCGATGCCGTTGGCCAGGAAGAACAGTATGCCGGCCGAGACGAGCTGCACGCCGAACGTCAGCAACAGGCCGGTCGAGCCGGCGCTGCGCACCCCGCATGCGTCGCCGCGACCGACCGCGTGGCCGACGCGAACGGTCGTCGCCATGGCGATGCCGAGCGGGACCATGAAGGTGACCGAGACGACGTTGATCGCGATCTGGTGGCTGGCGACGACCGCGGTGCCGAGGGAACCGATCAACAGCGCGGCGGCGACGAACAGGCTGGCCTCCATGAAAAGCGTGATCGCCATCGGCACGCCGAGGTGCAGCAGGTCGGCGAGGACGCGCCTGTCCGGACGGTCGAGGCGCGCGAGCAGGCCGAGCCGGCGGTAGCGCGCGTTGCACGCCGTGTAGGTCGCGAACGCGAGCGCCTGCAGCCACAGCACGATCGCGGTCGCCAGTCCGCAGCCGAACGCACCGAGTCGCGGCACGCCGGCCGCGCCGTACATCAGCAGGTAGCCGATCGGGCCGAGCAGGACGAGGCCGAGCAGGCTGAACCACATTGTCGGCCGGGTCATGCCGAGTCCTTCGCTGAGGCCGCGCAGGGCAAAGAACAAGCTCAATGCGGGCGCGCCGAACGAGATGGCCTGCAGGAACCGCGTGGCGTCGGCAACCAGGGTCGGATCGACTGCGAGCAGGCCGAACAGCAACGGTCCGGCCAGCGCGGTGGCGAGACCGAGACCGGTGCCAAGCGGCACGGCGAGCCAGAGGGCCTGGCGGAACAGCGGCGCGATCGCGTCGTCGCGGCCGCCTCCGTGCAACTGCGCGACCGAGGGTTGCAGCGCCATCATCACGCCGATGATCAGCACGATTGCGAGCACCCAGACGTTCGCGCCGACCGCCACCGCAGCGAGCGTGTGGCCGTCGAGGTGGCCGGCCAGCATCGTGTCGATCACGTTCATGCCGATCGCCGACAGCTGGCCGAGCACGAGCGGCGCCGCCAGCGCGATCGTGGCGCCGAGTTCGCGTGCCAGACGCGGTCGGTCGATGGGTAGAATGGCAGGCATCGGCAGGCTCGGCGGGGCGCGGAGTATAGCGGCCCGCCGCCTGCGGCTCGGGGTGGGGATCGCATGCGTGTACTGGTGACCGGGGCGACCGGCTTCCTCGGCGGACATCTGCTGGATGTCCTGCGGGGCGAGGGCGCGCGCGTGGCTGCGCTGGTGCGCTCGAGCGAGGTCGCCGAGCGCCTGCGTGCCGAAGGCATCGAAGTCTTCGTCGGCGCGCTCGGCGACACCGGCATCCTGCGCGCGGCGCTGCGCTCGCCGACCGATGCGGTGTTCCACACGGCGGCCGACACCAGTCCGTGGCGCGGCCATGCCGCACGCCAGACACAGACCAACGTCGAGGGCACGCGCGCCGTGCTCGCGGCGGCCGAATCCGCCGGTGTCCGTCGCTTCATCCACACCTCGTCGGTATCGGCCTACGGCCAGCAGGACGGCGTGCTCGACGAGGACACGCCCCGCCTCGGCGCGCAGTCGTGGATCAACTACGAGCGCACGAAAGCCGTCGCCGAAGCACTCGTCGCCGAGGCCGGCGACCGCGGCCGCATCGAGACGGTGATCCTCAACCCGGCCCATATCCTCGGCCCGGGCGACCGCCACAACTGGGCGCGCCTGTTCCTGCTGATCGACCAGGACAAGCTGCCCGGCGCGCCGCCCGGGTCCGGCGCGTTCGCGGACGTGCGCGCAGTCGCGCGCGCGGAAGTCGCGCATCCCCTCCGCGCGCCACGGTCGCAAGCGGAACACTCGCTCTCCGCCGTACGACACGGTCACGATCGGCGCGCCCCGGACCATGTTGATCGTGCTGTCGCGGTGCTTGCCGATGTAGTGGCCGCTGTCCGCGTCGTACCAGTTGAGCAAGAGGCCGTTCAGGCGCGGGTCGATCGACGCGCGCGCCCAGGTGTGGAGCGCCGCGAGCTCGGCAGGCACCGCGAGGGCTCGGTTGACGTTGCGCGTGTAGACGTAGTCGGCGCCGTACGCCTGCTGCCATCGCGGCGTCTTCACGGCGCGGCCCTGCATCTTGATCTCGTGGAACTC
>JAFLDX010000204.1 GCA_017302215.1 Lysobacterales bacterium | reverse complement strand
CGGTGCTCGCCGAAGCACAGGGCTTCGTCGGCGTCGTCGTGGCGCTCGGCCTCTATTTCTTCGTCATCATCCGGTCGCTCGACGCGGCGCGCCTGGCCAAGGACCGCGTCGGCGCCTACCTCGTGCTCGGCGTGCTCGCCGGCATCCCGCTCGCGCGCTTGCTCGCGGACCGCCTGCACGACGTCGGCATCGCCGACCCGGCGACCTGGGCCACGGTCGCGGTGACGGTCGTCGTCATCGCGCTCGCTGCCTGCGGCTTGCCTGCGCATCGCGCGGCGCGCACCGACCCGGTCGAGGCCTTGCGCCGCGAATGATGCGCACGCCGCGCTCGATTCCCCTCTCTCCCCGAACGTACGATACCGACCGATGATCGCGCTCGAAAACGTCGAAAAGTCCTTCCCGCTGGTCGGTGGCCGCAGCTTCGTCCTGCGCAACATCCGCCTCGCCATCGGCGAGGGCGAATTCGTCAGCGTGATGGGTCCGTCCGGTGCGGGCAAGAGCTCGCTGCTCAACGTCATCGGACTGATGGACGCCGAATGGCAGGGCCACTACGCACTCGACGGCGTGGCGGTCGAAGCGCTCGCCGCGAAGCCGCGTCAGGCGCTGCAGCGCGACAAGATCGGCTTCATTTTCCAGCACTACCACCTGATCGACGACCTCAAGGTCTGGGAGAACCTCGACCTGCCGCTGCAGTATCGCGACGTGCCGGCCAGGGAGCGCGCGGCGCGCGTCGGCGATCTGCTCGACCGCTTCGGCATCGTCGGCAAGAAGGACCTCTACCCGAACCAGCTCTCCGGCGGCCAGCAGCAGCTCGTCGCGGTTGCGCGCGCGGTCATCACGCGCCCGCGCGTGCTGCTCGCCGACGAGCCGACCGGGGCGCTGCATTCGAGCCAGGCGCGCGCGATCATGGATCTGCTCAACGAACTGCATCGAGACGGCATGACCATCGTCCAGGTGACGCACAATGAGGGCTACGCGCGCGAGGCGCAGCGCATCGTGCGTCTGCGCGATGGCTGGATCGATACCGACTGAAGCGCACCGGAGCCGAGCCGACGATGGCCAACGCGACGCCGAACATCCTGATCGCCGACGACCAGCGCGACGTGCGCGAGGCGCTGCGCCTGCTCCTCAAGAGCGAGGGTTGGGCGTGCACGCCGGTGGATGGTCCCGCCCAGGCGCTCGAAGCCGTGCGCCGGCAGCGCTTCGACGTTGCCCTGATCGACCTCAACTACACGCGCGACACGACCTCGGGCACCGAAGGCCTCGACCTGCTGCGCGAGCTGAGAAAGCTCGAGGACGCGCTGCCGGTGGTGGTCATGACGGCGTGGGGCACGATCAACCTCGCCGTTGAGGCGATGCGGCACGGTGCCGGCGACTTCATCGAGAAGCCATGGGACAACCAGCGCCTCATGAGCGTGCTCGTCAACCAGCTCGCGCTCGCCCGCGCGCATCGCCGCGAGCAGCGCCTGAGCGCGCAGAACGCCCTGCTGCGCGCGGACGAGGCCGAGGGCTTCATCGCCGAGTCGCCGAGCATGCGCCGCCTGCTCGACACGCTTGCGCGCGTCGCCCCGTCGGATGCGAACGTGCTGATCCTCGGCGAGAACGGCACCGGCAAGGGCGTGATCGCCCAGCGCATCCATGAGGCCTCGCGGCGCGCCGGCGCGGGCTTCGTCAAGGTCAACATGGGCGGCATTCCCGAGAGCGTGTTCGAAGCCGAGATGTTCGGCCACGTGCGCGGTGCGTTCACCGATGCGAAGAGCGACCGCATCGGCCGCTTCGAACTGGCCGACGGCGGCAGCCTGTTCCTCGACGAGATCGCCAACATTCCGCTCGCCCAGCAGGCCAAGCTGCTGCGCGTGCTCGAGGACGGCGAGCTCGAGCGCGTCGGCTCGTCGCGCACGCTCAAGG
This sequence comes from Lysobacterales bacterium, assembly GCA_017302215.1. Taxonomy (GTDB): domain Bacteria; phylum Pseudomonadota; class Gammaproteobacteria; order Xanthomonadales; family Rhodanobacteraceae; genus Dokdonella. Next base: position 4,115 of record JAFLDX010000204.1, on the reverse strand, counting down.
TCGACGTGCGCCTCGTCTCCGCGACCAACGCCGACCTGGCCGGCGAGGTCGCGCGCGGTGCGTTCCGCAAGGACCTGCTGTTCCGGCTCAATACGGTCGAACTGCAACTGCCGCCACTGCGTGATCGAGGCGAGGACATTCCGTTGCTCGCGACCGCGTTCCTCGCGCGCTTCGCGACGCGCTACCAGCGCGACGGCCTGCGTTTCGCGCCGTCGGCGCTGGCCGCGCTCTCGGCCTATGCCTGGCCCGGCAACGTGCGCGAACTCTCGCACGCGATCGAGCGCGCGGTGCTGATGGCAACGGGCGACGTCCTCGATGCGGCCGCCTTCCATCTTGCACCCGGGCCGGTGGCGGTCGGGCAGGGCGCGATCGCCGCGGCTGCGGCGCTCACGGCGAGCGCCAACCTGACCGTAGAGCAGGCCGAGGAACAGCTCGTGCGCCAGGCGCTCGTCCAGAGCGGCGGCAACATCCTGCGCGCCGCCGCAGCGCTCGGCCTGAGCCGGCCCGCGCTGTACCGGCGCATGGAGAAGTACGGCATCGGCGACTGACTTCGCAGGATGCCGTGTTCGAACCTGAACGCAGTCGCCTGCAACGCCGTCGACACCGGCACGATGTGCGCTGGTTCAAGCTTCGCGTGTGCGCCAGTGCACTCCGGCAACGCCGTGCGAGCGCGCTAGACTGGCGAGCATGTGCCTCGGCCAGGAGATCCGGCATGCGCGCAGCCCCGTACCGCGTCCTTGCACTCGTCCTGTGCGCATTCGCCTCGACCCACGTGTTCGCGGCCCCGGCGCGGGCGCAGCCGGTTCTCGCGGTCATGAAGTTCCAGGACGAGACCGGCGTGATGCCGCTGCAGGGCGGCATCGGCCGCGTCGTCACCAACATGCTGACCAACGAGCTCGCCGCGCGCGATGCCTTCACCGTGGTCGAACGGCGCAAGCTGCTGGCGATCCTCGAGGAGCAGGATCTTGCGGCGAGCGGTCGGCTGCGGCCCGGCGAGGGTGCACGCATCGGGCAGCTGACCGGCGCGGACTACCTCGTCATGGGCACCATCACGGCCTTCGAGCGCGATACGCCGGAGCGGGCCCACCGCCTCGCCGGCCGGGACAGCGCGGGAGAAGGTGTGCGCGGGGCCTATCTCGCGCTCGACCTGCGCGTGGTCGACGCGACCAGCGGAGAGGTCCGCTACGCGCGCACGATCGAGGGCAGGGCGGCGTCCGCGGAGTCGCTGCGGCGCGCGCGCAAGGAGCAACTCGACGGCTTCGAGAGTCCGATCGATGCCAAGGCGGTGCGCGGCGCCGTGCTGGAAGTCATCGACTATCTGGAATGCGAGATGGTGCGTCGCGACGGCTGCCGGGCCACCTACGCGGCGCGCGAGGCCGGTCGCGTCGAGGGAACCCGACGTGCGTTCCGGCGCGACGACGCGCGGGATTGAACCCGACCTTCCCGCAACGGAGGACACGATGTCGAAGCCGACGCGCTGGATCTGGGCCATGCTGGCCTGCGCGCCTTCGCTGGGCAACGCCGACACGACACTCGGCTATCGCGTCGAGGGTGCGGATTGCACGCCCGGCCTGTCATCGTGGCAGTTCACGCGCTCGCACATGCGCAGCGAGAACCACGTGCTCGGAACGCACTCGATCGTCATCTACGATCATCTCGAGAAACTGAGTCATGTGCTCAACCCGTCCAACCGCACGTACACCACGAGCGAAATGGACCTCGATGCGGCCGATTTCGCCGGTGACGTGCTGGCGAGCATGGGACATCACGCGCAGAAGCGCGGTGGCGGCAACGTCACCAGGGACATCGCGGACTGCGCGTTCCTGCCGGTCGACCTGCTGCGCGATGAACTGCCGTCGTGCAAGGGAGGCGATCCGATGCTGACGCTGGATCCGTTCCGGGCATGGGACGGCGGGCGCATCCGCGTCGACCGCGACATCGGTACGCGGACGGTTGCGGGCATCCGATGCACGCGCCGCGAGCACGTGCGCGACGGCAGGCGGCTGCGCGAGGACTGCACGGCATCTCCCGAGGCGCTGGCACTTCCGCCGGAGGAATCGAAACTCTTCGAACGCATGGCTCGCCACAATGTGGCGGCTGCCAAGCTGATGTTCCGCGACGGCGAGGCGAACATGGAAGAAGCCTCCAGACGGCTCCTGGTCGTCGAACAGATCTGTTTCGGCGGCGATGGCGCGGAGACCGGCCGTGCCACCCTGCAGATCGACCATGCCGAGATCGCGCCGTCGCGATTCGAGGTCCCTGCCGGCTACGTCGAGGCGATCGCGCCCGGGAACCGCCCGCCGCCCTCGCCCTCGCCTTGAGCGCGCGGGCGATCGAGCGCACGCCGAGGCGCTGGAATCGGCTGGACGGCGCAGCCTTGTGCAGTCGCGCAGGATGACCCAGCATGGCGCCACTGCACGACCCGTGGAACCGATGCCGAGCCCGCCCACGACCAGCGCCGCCCGGTCGAGTCGCCTTGCGACACGATCCTGGACGCACGAGACGCGCCTGCTCGTCGGTGGCCTCGTGGTCGCCGCTCCGGCGCTTGGCGTACTCGCCTTCGCGCTCGCGCGCAGCGACCTGTCGCCGACGCAGGCGCTGGCATCGTGGGGCCTCGCCGCCGCGCTGACCTTCGTGCTCGGCCTCGAGCTGCGTAGGCGCGCGGTGTATCCGCTGCGCACGTTGTCGAACCTGCTTGAAGCCTTGCGCGAGGGCGACTACAGCCTGCGCGGATCGCGCGCGCGGCGCGGCGATGCGGTCGGCGAAGTCGTGATCGAGATCAATGCGCTGTCGCGCACCTTGCGCGAGCAGCGGCTCGCGGTCGAGGAGAAGAGCGCGCTGCTGGCCAAGGTCATCGCCGCGCTCGACATCGCCGTGCTGGCCTTCGATGCGGACGGCTTCCTCAAGCTGGCCAACCCGGCGGCTGAGCGCCTGCTCGGCGCCGCGTTCGTGCGGCTGGCCGGGCGCAGTGCGCAGGCCCTCGGCGTCGACGACTGGCTCGACATGGACGGCGCGCATATCCGCGAACGCGCGTTCGCCGGTGGCAGCGGACGCTGGGAAGTGCGTCATTCGCGCTTCCGCGAGGGTGGGCTGCCGCACGACCTGCTCGTCATCAACGATCTCAGTCGCGCGCTGCGCGAGGAGGAGCGCCTGGCCTGGCAGCGCCTGCTGCGCGTGCTCGGCCACGAGCTCAACAACTCGCTCGCGCCGATACGCTCGATGGCCGGCACCCTTGCCACGCTCGTTGCGCGCGAGCCGCCGCCGGCGGACTGGCGCGACGATGCATCCTCCGCGCTCGGCGTGATCGGCGATCGAGCCGAAGCGCTGGCGCGCTTCATGGCGCGCTACACCGCGTTCGCGCGGCTGCCGCCGCCGACGACACGCACGGTCGAGTTCGCGTCGCTCGCGCGGCGCGTGGCGCAACTCGAGCAACGCCTCGCCGTGCACGTCGAGAGCGGGCCCGATGTCGCCATCGAGGCCGATCCCGACCAGATCGAACAGGCCCTGATCAACCTGCTCAAGAACGCGGTCGATGCTGCACTCGAAACCGCCGGCGACGTCACCCTGCGCTGGCGGCATGCCGGGGACGCTCTCGTCGCCGAGATCTTCGACGGCGGTCCCGGCCTGCCGCCGAGCGAGAACCTGTTCGTGCCGTTCTTCACGACCAAGCCGGGCGGTTCGGGCATCGGCCTCGTGCTGGCGCGCCAGATCGCCGAGGCCCATGGCGGCAGCGTGACCCTTGCCCATCGGTCCGACGCGCGCGGTTGCGTGGCGTGCCTGAGACTGCCGGCATGAACCGGTTCGACGGGATCGTTGCGACCCTCGTCATCGCAGCGGGCTGCGCGCAGGCCCCCGCTGCACCAGCGCCTGTCGATCCGCTCGCGCGCCGCGCTTGCGCCGCGATCACGGTGCGCGTCGCCGCGATCCCCGGCGGCGGCCCCGTGCTGTTGCGCAGCTATGATCCGGTTGCCGGCCAGGTGAGCGAACCGGCACTCGCCGAGGCGGCGTTCGCCTACGACAATGCGCTTGCGATCATGGCGCTGCTCGCCTGCGGCGAGGCCGCATCGGCGCGGCGCATCGGCGCGGCCTTCGTCGCCGCGACGGCCGCGCCGCAC
>JAFLDX010000203.1 GCA_017302215.1 Lysobacterales bacterium | reverse complement strand
GGCACGCGCATGCCGGCGCGCCTGCGCGCCGAGCAGCAGCGCATCGCCGACGCGCTGGACGCGCAGTCACGGCCGCTGCCGCGCGCAGCAACCGGCTGAATCGCGCGCGGACGCGCGTCCGACTGCAGGGAACGCGCTGGCCGAAGAGCATCGCGACTGGCTTTCAACAGTCGCAGGGCTGGTCAGCCGCTCCCACAGACAGTTGCTCCCACAGGCTTCGTCCGCAGCCGTGTTCGTGGTGGCGATGCACCATGTGGGAGCGACTTCAGTCGCGATCTTCGGGCGGGGCCGAAGCGGGACTGGAACAGATCGCGGCTGGCTTTCAACAGCCGCGATCGAGATCGATCCGGGTTTCCCTAAACCCTTCGCGCCGCGGCGGCATCAAAGCAGGCATCATGAGTGCCGCCTGCCTGCCCATGCCGCTAGCGATGATCGAATCCCCGCGGTCCGAACCCGAGGATGCCGACCTGGTGCGCCGCGCGGCATCCGGCGAGATGCGCGCGTTCGAAGCCCTGTACCGGCGCCATTGCGGGCGCGTGCACGGTGCGGTCTGGCGCCTGTCCGGCATGAACGAGACGCGCGCCGAAGAATTGACCCAAGAGGCGTTCGTGCGCGCCTGGCAGAAGCTCGGCAGCTTCCGCTTCGAGAGCGCGTTCACGACCTGGCTGCATCGACTGGCGGTCAACGTCGCCCTCATGGACCTGCGCAGCCGCGATCCGGGCGAGCAGGTCGACGACGGCGTGTTGGAGACGCTCGGCGATCCGGCGCCGGCGCACTGCGTCGGCGAACGCGCCGACCTCGAACGCGCGATCTCGGCCTTGCCGCCGCGCGCGCGCGCCGTGCTGGTGCTGCACGACATCGAGGGCTGGAAGCACGAGGAAATCGGCCGCGAGCTCGGCATGGCGGTCGGTTCGTCGAAGGCGCAACTGCATCGTGCGCGTGGCCTGCTGAGGCACGCACTCGGAGACGGCGATGAGTGAGTTCGAACTTCAGCGCGACCTGCGCGGCCTGCTCGGCGAGCGCATGCCGACGCGCGACCTGTGGCCCGCCATCGCCACGCGCATCGAGGGTGCCGCGCTCGAAGCGCCGGCGCCGTTGCGCCGGCATCGGCGTTGGTTTCCGTTCGGCGTCGCCGCGGCGATGACCCTCGCCGTCGGCGCCGGCCTCGCCTCGCGGGCGCTCGAGCAACGCAGTCGCGAAACCGTCGGCGGCGAATCCCCGACCATGCGATCGGTGCAGGCACAGATCGAACGGGCACGCGAGCTCGCGCGTTCCGGCGATCCGCAACTGGCCGGTGCGGAGGTCGTCATCGATACCGCCAGCAGCGAGCTCGAACAGGCACTCGCGCAACAACCCGACGCGGTCTTCCTCGTCGGCCTGATCAACCGCACCGAGGCGCAACGGCGCAAGCTGGCCCGCCTCGGCATGCACGCCGGATGAGGATCCGACCGATGAAGCCGTCTGCCCTTTTCATTGCCACCACCCTGCTCGCCGCGACTTGCGGCGAGGCTGTCGCCGGCACGCCGATCGACGAAAAGCGCGCCGTCGATGCGCGCGCGCGCATCGACATCACGAACGTGCGCGGCGCGGTGACGGTCAGCGCCTGGGACCGACCCGAAGTGGCGATCAGCGGCACGCTCGGCAGCGGCAGCAAGGGCCTCGCGGTCGAGGGCGGCGGCGCGCACCTGTCGATCAAGGTGCAGGCGCCCGAGAGCACGGGCTGGTTCAACTGGGGTTCGAGCTCGCGCATGGAGGACTCGATCCTCGACATCAAGGTGCCGCGCGAAGCCGAACTCGAGATCGACGTCGTCAGCGCCGAAGTTGCCGTTGCGGGCATCGGCGGGCGTTCGCTCGAGGTCGACAGCGTGAGTGGCAAGGTTCGCATCGACGGCGCTGCGCGCGATGTCGAAGTCGACAGCATCAGCGGCAGCGTCGAGATCACCGGCAGCGGCGAGCGCGTCACCGTCGGCACGGTCTCCGGCGAGGTCGTCGCCCGCGCGACCGGCGGTGTCCTCAAGTTCGAGACGGTCTCCGGCAACGTGCGCGTCGAGGCGGGTGCGTACCGCGAACTCGACGCGAGCTCGGTGTCGGGCGACATCAGCGTGCGTGGCCGCCCACTCGACGGCTCGCGCCTCGATTCGGAGACGATGAGCGGCGACGTCCGCATCGAACTGCCAGCCGACCTTTCCGGCCACGTCGAGGCCGAGACGTTCAGCGGACGCATCCGCAGCGACTTCGGCACGGTCAACGAGCCCGAGCACGGTCCGGGCCGTTCGATCGACGCGAAGATCGGCAGTGGCGATGCGCGCCTGCGCATCGAGACCTTCAGCGGCGACGTCGAGATCCGCAGGACGCCGTGACGTGCGCCGGGCGGTCGCCCGCGCTCTCGAAGTCGTACCGGGTCCGCGTCGCGAGTAACGCCGACGCCGCTTCGAGTGAAGGCCGGCGCGCGCTCGCGTACAATGCGCGCCCCTCCGGCGGTGCCACCGCCGCGACGATCCGGACCACGCCATGACCGACCACGTCCGCGAAACGCGCCGGCGGCGCACGTTCGCGATCATCTCGCATCCCGACGCGGGCAAGACCACGCTGACCGAGAAGCTGCTGCTGTTCGGTGGCGCGATCCAGATGGCGGGCTCGGTGAAGTCGCGCAAGGCCGCTCGCCACGCCACTTCGGACTGGATGGCCCTCGAGAAGGAGCGCGGCATCTCGGTGACGAGCTCGGTCATGCAGTTTCCGTACGAGAACCGCATCGTCAACCTGCTCGACACGCCGGGACACGCCGACTTCTCCGAGGACACCTACCGCGTGTTGACCGCGGTCGATTCGGCGCTGATGGTCATCGACTGCGCCAAGGGCGTCGAGGAACGAACGATCAAGCTGATGGAGGTGTGCCGGCTGCGCGACACGCCGATCATGACCTTCATCAACAAGCTCGACCGCGAGGGTCGCTCGCCGATCGAGCTGCTCGACGAAGTGGAGTCCGTGCTCGGCATCGCCTGCGCGCCGGTGACCTGGCCGATCGGCATGGGTTCGCGCCTGAAGGGCGTCTACCACGTGCTGCTCGACGAGGTCCATGTGTTCGAACCGGGACGCAACTTCACGCGCCAGGATTCGACGATCTTCAAGGGCCTCGACGATCCTGCCCTGCGCGCGCGCCTCGGCGACGAAGCCTGGAACGAGCTGCGCGACGAGCTCGAGCTCGTGCAGGGCGCGTCGAATCCGTTCGACGTGGACGCCTACCTGGCCGGGCGGCAGACGCCGGTGTTCTTCGGTTCGGCGGTCAACAACTTCGGCGTGCAGCTGCTGCTCGACTTCTTCGTCGAGCATGCGCCGGCGCCGAAGGCGCACGCGACGACCACGCGCACGGTCGCCGCGGACGAACCGCGCATGACCGGCTTCGTGTTCAAGATCCAGGCGAACATGGACCCGATGCACCGCGATCGCGTCGCCTTCATGCGCGTGTGTTCGGGCACGTTCACGGGCGGCATGAAGGCCCTGCACGTGCCCAGCGGCAAGGAGATGAAGCTGGCCAATGCGCTGACCTTCATGGCCTCGGACCGCGAGATCGTCGAGCAGGCCTTCGCCGGCGACGTCATCGGCATCCACAACCACGGCACGATCTCGATCGGCGACACCTTCAGCGAGGGCGAGAACCTCGCCTTCACCGGCATCCCGAACTTCGCCCCCGAGTTGTTCCGGCGCGCGCGCCTGCGCGATCCGCTCAAGATCAAGCAGCTGCAGAAGGGCCTTGCCCAGTTGTCCGAGGAAGGCGCGACGCAATTCTTCCGGCCGATCATGTCGAACGACCTCGTGCTCGGCGCGGTCGGCGTGCTGCAGTTCGACGTCGTCGCCTACCGCCTCAAGGACGAGTACGGCGTCGAGTGCACGTTCGAGACGATCGCGATCGCGACCGCGCGCTGGGTGCATTGCGCGGACGCCAAAAAGCTTGAGGAGTTCCGCGAGAAGGCCGCGCAGAACCTCGCCATCGACGCGGCCGGCGAACTGGTCTACCTCGCGCCGTCGCGCATCAATCTCGAGCTGACGATGGAGCGCTGGCCCGGCGTGACGTTCGCCGCGACGCGCGAGCACGCGGGCAGCACGGCTGTCGCCTGAGCGCAAACGAAAACGCCCGGCTTGCGCCGGGCGTCGGCGGGCCGCAGCGAGGCGGTTCAGCCGCCGCTGAAATCCGCATGGAACACACCGTCACGCGGCGCAGCGTCGGCATGTGCGGCCGCTTCGTTGCCCATGCTGAAGATGCGGTCGACGCTGGTGAAGATGCGATCGGGTCGCGAGGCGGCCTCCATGGCCGCGGCCATCGCTGCTTCCTCGTGCAGGTGTGCGCGGTACTGGAACAGGCCGACCGCACCGAGGGCGACGGCGAGGCAGGCCGCCAGGCTGGCCCAGCGCCTCCGCCCGGGCTGACGCACGCGCGCGGCATGGCGCTGCAGGCGGCCACGCGGGGCGTGCGCGACATGCGCATGCTGCTGCATGGCCGCGGCGAGCTCCGCGGAGGCCGGTGCAAGCTCGCGCAGCATGCGCACGAGATCGGTCTGCGCGACGGAATGCGCGAGCCGCATCGCCACTTCGTCGCGTCGATCGCCGCGCAGGCTGCCTTCGGCCGCCGCGACGAGCGTCTCGGCGTCGAGCATTTCGCCGACGCCCGACGGGCGTGTGGCGAGGCGGCGGTAGAGGCTGGAAAGGCTGCGGTCAGTCATCGAATTCACCCAGTCCCTGCTCGCGCAGCCTCGATTTCAGTTCATCGAGCCCGCGCGAAACGAGTTTGCGCGCCGCTTCGGCCGATGTTCCGACCACGTCGGCGATCTCCTGCAGGGAAAATCCCTGCAGATGCAGCGTGATCGGCAGGCGGCGCCGCACCGGTATCGCACCGAGGCAGCGTTGCAGGCCGCTCATGCGTTGCCCGTCACTGGCCGACTGCTCGGGACCGACGCCTTCCTCCGGCAGCTGGCCGGGTTCGTCATCGTCCTCGGGCAACGGCTCCGCGGCCCGGACTTCGGCCCTGCGCAGCGCGTCGATCACGGTGGTCGCAACCACCTTCTGCACATAGGACGCATGGAAGGCCCCGGACCGGTCACGCTCGATCGCCTTCCACAGGCGGATGCGGACCTCCTGCTCGATATCGGCCGGATCGACCCCGTGGCGGTCGAGGCGATACCCGTGCAGCAGGGCCGCCAGGCGGTGGCCGAAATCGGCCAGGACCTGGGCCAGGCGTTGGTCGACGCTGTCGGAAGATCCGGCCATGCAAGGGGCGTCGCGACGGGGTCGACAATGCTCCCCGAGGCGGCGCCCCTTGGCAACCCGCGGCGCGCAACCGTGCGATGCGGAACGAGGCGGTGGCAATCGCCGTGTTCGCGCCGTGCGAATGCTCCGAAGCAGGCGATATCCGCGCGTCCTACGCCGCGACGGCGCGGCGCACGTCCTGGGCGGTGACGCCGAAATGGCGCTTGAACACGCGCGAGAACGCGCAGCGGTTCTCGAAGCCGCTGGCCAGGGCGACTTCGCCGACCGCGAGCGCACTGTTGCCGAGCATGGCATGGGCGCGCTCCAGCCGGCTCGCGACCAGGGCCGCATGCGGCGTCTCGTCGAACACGCGCCGGTACGAACGGATGAAGTGCGACAGCGAGTAGTTGGCACGCTTGGCCAGTGCGACCGTGTCGAGATCGAGATGGCTGTTGGCGTGCATGTAGCGGCGCACGCGCTGCAGCCGCGCGAACACCGCGCGCCGCTGCGCGAGCGAGCGCCCCGGGCAGCGCGCGATCATGGCGTCGAATGCAGTCTGCACATCCGCCAGTGCCTGGGCGAAATCGAGCAGGAGGTCGGTCGACGGTGTCGCCGTGGAACGCGACTGCGCCCGCGCGGCGCGTGCCATGGCCAGCATGATCCGCCGCAGTCCGGGCGAGGCGGCATGGGTGGCCGGGACCAGGGTCGCCGCGGCCTCCCCGGCCACCGGGGCAAGCAGCTGGCGCCAGGTCGCGCGCGTGGCGAACACGGCGATCCAGGCGGCC
>JAFLDX010000202.1 GCA_017302215.1 Lysobacterales bacterium | reverse complement strand
GATGCCAAGCCGGCAGCAGGCGGGCAGGGCCCCGGCGCCGGCGGTCCGCCGCGCGAGCCGATGCAGGCGATCCGTCGCAACGAGACCTTCGTCACCTCGGGCAAGCCGAGCGACATCGCGCTGAAGCCGAGCGGCATCGGCCTCGAACTCGCGCCGGTGACGCATCCGAACGACCTGTTCGCGGGCGAGAAGGCGAGCTTCCGCTTCCTCATCGACGGCAAGCCGGCGCCGGAACTCGAAGTCGAGATCGTGCCGGGCGGCAGCCGCTACCGCGATCGCCAGAACGAGATCAAGGTGACGACCGACAAGGACGGCCTGTTCTCGGTGACGTGGCCCGAGCCCGGCATGTACTGGATCGAGGCCGGCGCCCAGGACGACAAGGCGACCATCGAGCCGGCGAAGAAGCGCCGCCTCTCGTACACGGCGACGTTCGAGGTCCTGCCGCAGTAAGCGTGCGCGGTCGCGGCGCGGCGGCTTGCCGTCGCGTCGCGCGCGTGCCCTCGATCGAACCGATGAACGCGTCGTCCTTGCCGCTGCTGTTCGCCACGGCCCTGCTGCTTGCGGGCTGTGCGGCGCGGCCCGCCATCGTGCGCCTCGACGGCGAATCGATGGGCTCGACCTGGACCGTGAAATACGTCGGCGCCGAGTCGTCGTCGCCGGGCGTGCGCGCGGCGATCGAGCACGAACTCGCCGAGATCGACGCGCAGATGAGCACGTGGAAGCCGGAGTCGCCGCTCAGTCGCTTCAATGCGGCGCCCGCGGCGAGTTGGCACGTGCTGCCGGAAGCGCTGTTCGGCGTGATGCAGCGTGCGCTTGCGCTCGCCGCCGACACGGACGGCGCCTACGATCCGACGGTCGGTCCGCTTGTCGAGCTGTGGGGTTTCGGACCCGGCAAGGCGCGCCGCGAACCGCCGACTGCAGCCGAGATCGACAGAGTCCGCGCGCGCGTCGGCTGGCAGCGCGTGCAGCTCGACGAGGCGGGTCGGCGCGCATTCCAGGCCGGCGGCGTGCATGTCGACCTGTCGTCGATCGCGCCGGGCTATGCCACCGACCGCATCGGCGAAATACTCGGGGCGCGCGGTTGCGCCGACTACCTCGTCGAGGTCGGCGGCGAACTGCGCGCGCGGGGACAGAAGCCCGACGGCGGCGCGTGGCAGGTCGCCGTGCAGCGTCCGCTCGACAACGACCACAGCGATGGTGCGATCGATGCGCAACACATCGTCGCGTTGCGCGATGCGGCGCTCGGTTCGTCGGGCGACTATCGCCATTTCTTCGAGGACAACGGCCGCCGATACGCGCATCGCATCGATCCGCGCACCGGCTGGCCGCTCGACAACGACGTCGCCTCGGTGACCGCGCTGGCGAAGCGCGGCATCGACGCCGACCCGTATGCAACCGCATTGAGCGTGCTCGGACCGGACGCCGGCATGGCCTTCGCCCGCACGCACGGATTCGGCGCGCTGTTCATCCTGCGTAACGGCGAGCGCCTCGAGGAGCGCATGAGCGAAGTGTTCGCCGCGAGCCTGTCGCGATGAGTGCATCGTCTTCCACGCGATCGGGCGCGTGGCTCGGCAATCTTGCGGTCGGACTGGTCTTGCTGTCCGGCGCGATCGCGCTGCTGGCCTGGCAGCGCACGCCGCTGGCCTGGGCCGATCCCGGGCCGGTGCGCATCGGCGCTGCGATCGCGGTCATTCTCGCCTACGTCGGCGCCTGCACCCTCGGCCTGGCGTGGCGTTGCCGCCGGCAGGTCGCGAGTACGGCCGTTGCGGCCGACGAGCCGGGCGCCGGCGCCACCGCCGCCGCACGACGCGTGCTCGTCGCGTTCGCCAGCCAGACCGGGTTCGCCGAACAACTGGCCACTCGCACGGCGCAGGCCTTGCGTGCCGCCGGCGTGCTGGTCGAGTTGCGCGCGCTCGGCGCGGTCGATGCGGACTGCCTCGCGGCACACGAACGCGCGCTGTTCGTCGCCAGCACGACCGGCGAAGGCGATGCACCGGACTCGGCGGCCGGATTCGTGCGCGACATGCTCGACGCCCGGCTCGATCTGTCCCGCCTGCACTACGGCGTGCTCGCGCTCGGCGACAGCGAGTACGTCAACTACTGTGCGTTCGGCCATCGCCTCGAGGCCTGGCTGCAGGATGCACGCGCCAAGCCGCTGTTCGATCTCGTCGAGGTCGACAACGGAGACGACGGCGCATTGCGCCACTGGCAACATCATCTCGGCCAGATCGCCGGTCGCGCGGATCTTCCCGACTGGCAGGTGCCGGACTACGGGCGCTGGCGGCTCGCGGCGCGCGATCAGGTGAACCCCGGCAGCATCGGTGCGCCGTGCTTCCGCCTCGTCCTCGAGCCTGCGCCCGGCACGCCTGCGCAGTGGCAGGCGGGTGACATCGCGGAGGTCGGGCCGTGCCAGGCACCGGCGGACGTCGCGCGCTGGCTCGCTGCCCTGCGCCTCGATGCCGAAGCGCAGGTCGAGGTCGCCGGTGTATCGCGCCGCTTCGGCGACCTCGTCGCGCGCAGCGTCCTGCCTGCCGTCGACGAGGTCGTCGGCTTTCCGGCAGCCTTGCTCGCCGCGCGCCTGAAACCGCTGCCGCATCGCGAGTTCTCGATCGCGTCGATTCCGGGCGATGGCGTGATCGAACTGCTGCTGCGGCAGATGCGCGGCCCCGACGGACGCCTCGGCATCGGCACCGGCTGGTTGACCGAGTACGCGTCGATCGGCGCCGACATCGCGCTGCGCGTGCGCGGCAATCCGAATTTCCACGCGCCGCCCGACGCGCGCCCGCTGATCCTCATCGGCAACGGCACCGGACTGGCCGGGCTGCGCGCCCTGTTGCGCGAGCGCATCGCCGCAGGGCGCCACCGCAACTGGCTGCTGTTCGGCGAGCGCAACGCGGCCCACGACTACTACTGGCGCGAAGAGATCGAGGCGGCGCACGCGAGCGGTGCGCTCGAGCGCCTCGACCGCGCGTTCTCGCGCGATGCGCCGACCCGGGTCTACGTCCAGCATCGGCTGCTCGCGCAGGCGCAGGCGCTGCTCGAATGGGTCGAGCAGGGTGCATCGATCCACGTCTGCGGCAGCCTCGAGGGCATGGCTCCCGGCGTCGACGCCGTACTGCGCGAGGTGCTCGGCGAGGCGCGCGTGCAGGGCATGCTCGCGAGCGGGCGCTATCGGCGTGACGTCTACTGACGTGCATCGCGCGAGGCCCGGATCCACGGTGCGGTGACGCTGATTCCTCGAGCCGGTTGCCTCGAAGTGTGGACGATGTTGCAAATCATTCTCATTAAGATGTAAAGTTTGTGTTGCGCCGCCGCGAAGGCGGCTCCCCGACGCCCTGCGCGTCCGCAACATGCTGGCCGTTCCTGCGGCCTTGCCCGTTGTGCGCTGCGGGCGCTCGATGCCCATTTCGTCCATGTTCCGGAGAACTCTCGATGTCCCGCGTTTCCGCAAGCAAGACCCTGCCGAACAAGAAGATCCTGCTGACCGCGATTGCGTTCGCGCTGGCCGCCCATGCGACGCATGCGCTTGCGGACGAAGCGGTGGCCGACGACGACCAGCGTCGCCCGACCAGCCAGGAGGAACTCGAGACCGTCCACGTCGAGGGCGCCAAGGTCAAGAACTCGCCGAAGTACACCGAAGCCCTCGTCGACACGCCGCAGACGATCACGATCGTCGACGAGAGCACGATCAAGGAACAGAACCTGCTGAACCTGCGCGACATCCTCTCGACCCTGCCGGGCATCACCTTCGGGGCGGGCGAGGGCGGTGGCGGTTACGGTGACAGCATCAACCTGCGCGGCTTCAGTGCCAACAACGACATCACCATCGACGGCGTGCGCGACAGCGCCCAGTACACGCGCACGGATCCGTTCAACCTCGAGCAGGTCGAGCTGACGAATGGCGCGAACTCGGTGTATTCGGGCGCGGGTTCGGTCGGTGGCACCATCAACCTCGTCAGCAAGACCGCCAAGGAAGGCGATGCGCGCTCGGTCAGCGCCGGCCTCGGCAGCGATGCCTACCGACGCCTCACGGCCGACGTGAACGAGCAGTTCGGCGACCATGCCGCGTTCCGCATCAACCTCATGGCGCACGAGAACGACGTTCCCGGGCGTGACGTCGAGAAGTTCAAGCGCTGGGGCATCGCGCCGTCGCTCGCGTTCGGGCTCGGCACCGACACGCGCTTCACGCTGAGCTACCTGCACCAGAAGGATGACAACATCCCGCAGTACGGCGTGCCGTTCTACAACGGCGGACCGCTGCCGGGTGTCGATTCAAGCAATTTCTACGGCTACCGCAACGTCGACAAGCAGGAGATCGATACCGACGCGTTCACCGCGATCATCGATCACCAGTTCAGCGACACGCTGTCGCTGCGCAACCTGACGCGCGCCTCGCGCGTCGATCAGCTCAGCGTCGTCGATGCCGTGCAGGGCGTCTGGTGCCTGCCGGGCAACGTGACCCCGACCGGCACGGCGTGCACGTCCGGAACGGGTGCGGCGCAGATCGTCGTCCCCGAGGGTTTCTATCTGCCGAGCGGTCCGCGCGGCTACGTGCGCGACACGACCAACAAGCTGCTCTACAACCAGACCGACCTGACCACGAACTTCTCGACCGGGGCCGTCCAGCACACGCTCGTCACCGGCTTCTCGCTGACCCACGAGACATTCACTCTCGACACGAGCAGCGTGTTCCGCAACGCGGATGGCAGCAATCCGTATGCGGCGCCGAACCACCTGCCGTTCATGGATCTCTACGATCCGGACAGCCTGTACACGGGCCCGTACAACAAGACCCTGACCGGCAAGACCGACGGCGAACTCGACAACCGCGCACTGTACGCATTCGACACGCTCAAGTTCGGCGAGCAGTGGCTGCTCAGCCTCGGCGCGCGCTATGAGCGCAACGAAGGCAGCTCGACGGCGTACACCGTGTCGACGACCGGCTCGAACATCGGCCAGATCACCGGTGCGAATGCGCCGGCCAAGAACAACGACGACCTGTTCTCGTATCGCGCCGGCCTCGCCTACAAGCCGACCGAGTACAGCTCGATCTACGTCGCCTACGGCAACTCGAAGACGCCCTCGAAGGCCTCGGTCAACGGCTCGTGCACGGCCGCCAGCACGACCGGCACCGCGAACTGCAACATCGATCCGGAGACCGCGGTCAACATCGAAGTCGGCACCAAGTGGGACCTGTTCGACGGACGCCTTTCGTTGACCGGCTCGGTGTTCCGCAACGACCGCACGAACTACCGCGTCGCCGACCCCGACCCGCTCAACCCGACCGGCGAGCAGGCCCTCGACGGCCGCGCGCGCGTCGACGGCATCACGCTCGGCGTGTCCGGCCGCATCACCGACCACTGGTCGGTGTACGCCAACTACACACGCCTGGACAGCGAGGTGCTGCAGGGTGTTTCCGACTACGTCGCGGGCAACGGCCAGGACTACACGCGGGGCGATCGCCTGACCAACACGCCGGAAAACGCGATGAGCCTGTGGACGACCTACGACATCACGGGTCAGTGGCAGGTCGGCTATGGCGCGACCTACCAGGGCAAGATCTGGCTCACCCAGCACAGCGCGACGAATCTCGATGGTCCGCTCGTCACGGCGCCGAGCTACTGGACGCACCGCGCGATGGTTGCGTTCAACATCAATCGCAACCTCGGTCTGCAGTTCAACGTCAACAACCTGACGGACAAGGAGTACTACACGCGCATCCGCAACAACGGCTGGGCCACGCCGGGCGATGCACGCCAGTACACGCTGTCGGCGACGTACACCTTCTGACCGTTGCCTGCGTCGAAGGACACGAAGCCCCGCCATGGACCGGCGGGGCTTCTTCGTCTGCGCGACCGGCATGGCCGCCGCGGCTGCGTCCCGGCCTGCGTGAGCGCTGATCCGCGTCGCCATCGCCGGGTCCGAACGCGGCGCGGGGCGTTCTTAACCGCGGTTTAGCGCGCCTTGCGTATGCTGCCGGCGCCAGGCGCCCGTCCGCGCCATCGCCGTCCCCGCATGCCGCATCCATCCGCCGCGCC
>JAFLDX010000201.1 GCA_017302215.1 Lysobacterales bacterium | reverse complement strand
TCGCGGCTTCCGTCGGGCAGGCTGCGCTCGAAGCGTTCGAGGCCGCCCGCCGCCGCGGCGACGACCGCCTGCACGAGCCGGCCATGGCGTTCGCGGAAGCGCTCGAGCAGGGCCGTGCGCTCGCGCGCGTCGTACTGGTCGATCTTGTTGAGAACGAGCACGAGCGGCTTGCCGAAGCCGGCCAGCCAGGCGAGCTCGGCGGACTGTGCGCGCGTGAGGTCGGACGCCGCGACGTAGACGACCGCATGCGCGCGCAGGGCCTCGTCGCGGGCCAGCTGTTCGCGATGGCTGCCGTCGACCTCGCCGCTGCCCGGCACGTCGGCGAGCACCAGCATGCGTCCGTCGGGGAGCTCGCCGCGGAAATGATGCACCTGGCGCGTGGTGCCGCCGATCACGTCGATGTCGGTGGCCGCGGTCGGGGCGAGGGCGCGCACGAGGCTCGATTTGCCTGTGCTGATTTCGCCGAACACGGCGACGTGGCAATCGCCTTCGCGGCGCCGACGGTCGAGTTCGACCAGCTCGTCCTCGAGGCTCACCGCCTCGGCACTGCGCGCGCGCAGGTCGGCGATGCGTGCCTCGATCTCGGGCCGGCTCGGCAGGGTCGCCGGGTCGCGGCGCGGATGCCGCCGCGATGCCGGTCGCAGCAGTTTCCAGGCGAGCAGGCCGACCGCGGCCAGCGCGGCGGCGCCGACCACCAGCAGCGGCAGCCGCGCGTACCACGGCAGGGCCGAGACGCGTTCGGCGAGTTCGAGCACGCCGTTGACCGTGCCGACCGCGAGGCCGATGAACGCGGCGATGCCGATCGCGAGGACGACGAGCACGACGAGACGCAGGGGTAGCCGGTTCGAAGCCATGCGCCGATTCTAGTCCACCGCGACAGCGGTTCCGCCGCGCTCGATGCAGGCCGGCGATGGACGTGGCAGGATGGCTGCAGGCGCGAGGGAGTGCGTGTCATGAACCGGAAGTTCATCGGGCTGCTGCTGTGCGCGTGTAGCGTCGCGGCGCACGCCGGGCCACCCCCGTCACCGCCGCGGTTCCATGTCCTGCGCACCGGCGACGGTCTGCCCTCGAACATGCCGCAGGCGATCGTCCAGGATCACGACGGCTTCATCTGGGTCGGCATGCGCCACGGCCTCGCGCGCTACGACGGCACGGGCTTTCGCCATTGGCTGCACGACCCGCGTGATGCGCACTCGCTGCCCGACAACGACGTCACCGCCCTGCTCGTCGATCGCAACGGTCGCCTCTGGTGCGGCACCGAAGGCGGAGGCGTGAGCCTCATGCAGGCCGATGGACGCTTCCGCCACTTCCGCCATGTCCCGGGCGATGGGCATTCACTCGGCAGCGATGACGTGCTGGCGCTGGCCGAAGACGTCGACGGCGCGATCTGGGTCGGCACCTATCTCGGCGGCGTCGCGCGCATCGATGCGCGTGGCTCGGTCGCGCGCTTCGAGCACTCGCTCGACGATGCCGCGGGGCTGCGTTCGAACTTCGTCATCGCCCTGATCGTCGATGCGCGCGGCCGCCTGTGGATCGGCACCGACAAGGGCCTCGACGTGCGCCTGCCCGATGGTCGCTTCGTCGCCGTGGACCTGCCCGCGGTCGGCGCGAAGAAGTCGCCGGCCAAGCTGATCGCGGGCTTCCTGGCCGAAAGCGATGGCAGCATGCTGGTCGGCATGCGCGACGGCATCGTGCGCGTGCGCGCCGATCTCGGTGTCGAGGGCGTGGTCGGGGCGCCGCTCAATGGCACCGTGCAGGCGCTCGTGCGCGAGCCCGGTGGTCGCCTGTGGGCGGCGACGCCGCAGGGCTTGCTGCGTGCGGACGGCGATCGCTGGGAGATGTTCGGCGCCGGCGAGACGGCACAGGGCGACGTGCCGGGCACACGGGTCCAGGATGCACTGCGCGATCGCGACGGCAACCTGTGGTTCGCGTTCGTCGATGGTGGCCTCGCGCGCCTGCCGCCGCAGCCCGAGCGCTTCAGCGTCTGGCAGCACCGTCGCGGCACGACCGCGAGCCTGACCCACACGCGCGTGGGTGGCGTCGCCGTCGACCCGAGCGGCGGTGCGTGGACGATCGCCGACAGCGACGGGCTCGACCATGTCGGCGCCGATGGAACGGTCACGCGGCACGGTGGGCGCATTCCGGGCGAAACCGCCTTGCGCTCGGTGGCGGTGGCCGACGGCCGGGTCTGGATCGGGCGCTGGCGCGGCATCCTGCGCTATGACCCGGCCAGCGGCGTTGTTCGCGAACTCCGGGCCGGCCGCACGGTCGACGCGCTCGCCGACGCGCCGGTGGTGCGCCTGATCGTCGGCAGCGACGGCATGCTCTGGGCGGCCGCCCGCGGCGGCGGCATCAGCCGCATCGACCCGCACACGCTCGGCGTGCGAACCTGGGCACCGCAGTTCGGCACGCTCGGTGATGCCGATACGAGCAGCCTGCAGATCGATCGCGAGGGACGGCCTTGGGTCGTCGGCGGCAGCGGGTTCGAGCGCTACGATCCCGGCGCCGACCGTTTCGTCGCCGTCAGCGGCCCGATGAATCCCGCCGTCGAGGCCTTCGCCTTGGCCGCCGACGGTTCGTTGTGGCTGCATCGCCTCGGCGGCCTCGAACATCATCGTCTCGAGGAAGGTTCGCTGACGCGCATCGAACGCATCGATGTCGATGACGGCTGGCCGTCGATGGAGGTGCGCGACATGCACGTCGACGACCATGGCGATCTGTGGGCCGCCGGCTTCGAGGGTCTCTGGCGCATCGACCCGTCCACCCGCCAGCTGCGCATGTACGGCGAGCAGGACGGCCTGCCGAGCCGCGAGTTCGGCGGACTGCTCGCCGCCACTGCCGACACGATCTATGCGCCGACGCTCGGCGGCCTCGTCGCGTTCGATCCACGCGCGTTGAGCGCCCGCGCTCCGGCGCCGCCGGTTCGCATCACGGCCCTGTCGGTGCGCCGCGCCGGCGAGGTCATCGCGCTCGATCCGCGCAGCCGCGAAATCGACCTGCGCCACGACGACCGCGACCTGCGCGTCGAGGCGCGTGCGCTGTCGTTCCTCGGCACCGGTGCATTGCGCTTCGCGTTCCGCCTGCATCCCGACGAATCGCGCTGGATCGATGGCGGCAAAGCCGGCGAACGCGTGTTCTCGCAGTTGCCGACCGGCCGGCACGCCTTGTCCGTTCGCGTCGACAACGCCGACGGCGAGACCAGCGAACTGGCGCTGCCGCTCGGCCTGCGCGTGGCACCCGCGCCGTGGCTGCATCCGCTGGCATGGCTCGGCTATTCAGGACTGCTCGCGCTGGCGCTGTGGTTCGCCCTGCGCGTGCAGCACCGGCGCGTCGAGGAGCGTCACGCGCTCGCCCTCGCCGGCGAGCAGCGCCGCCAGGCCGAACGCCTCGGCGCGGCGAAGTCGGCGTTCCTCGCCACCATGAGCCACGAGATGCGCACGCCGATGACGAGCCTGCTCGGCATGACCGAACTGCTGCAGCACACTGCACTCGACGCGCGCCAGCGCGGCTACCTCGAGGCGATCGCGAACTCCGGCGGATTGCTGCTGCGCCTCGTCAACGACAGCCTCGATCTCGCCCGCATCGAGGCCGGCAAGCTCGCCCTCGAGCCGCGTGCGTTCGATCCGGCCGCACTGGTCGACGAGGTCGCCGCACTGGCCCGCCCGCTCGCCGTGCAGCGCGGTCTCGCGCTGCGCGTCACGCGCGCCGCGGACGTTCCGCGCGCCGTGCTCGGCGACCGCTTGCGCATCGAGCAGGTGCTGCTGAATCTGGTCGGCAACGCGGTCAAGTTCACCGAGCATGGCGGGGTCGACGTCGACTTCACGCGTGCTGCCGATGGCCGGCTCGCCTTCGCCGTCGCCGACACCGGACCCGGAATGAGCGCCGACTTCCTCGAGCGCCTGTTCGGTCGGTTCGAGCAGTCCGCCGGCACCCGTCAGCGGCATGGCGGCAGTGGCCTCGGACTCGCCATCGCGCGTGAACTGGTCGATCTCATGGGTGGCAACATCGCGGTCGACAGCGTGCCCGGGCGCGGCTCGCGCTTCGTCGTCGAGCTGCCGCTGGCCGAAGTGGGACCCGATCGGCTCGTCGCGGAAGCGCGGCCGCATGTCGATGTGACGTCGCGGGACGGCCTCGACGTGCTCGTCGTCGAGGATGATGCGAGCGTCGCCAGCGTGCTCGTCGAACTGCTCGAACTGCTCGGCCATCGCGCGCGAAGCGCCGCCGACGCGCTCGCCGCGCTGGCCGAACTCGAACACGCCACGGTCGACGTTGCGCTCGTCGATTTCGACCTGCCGGGAATCGACGGCCTCGCGCTGGCAGGCCTGCTGCGCCAGCGCGAACGCACGTCGCGGCGACGCCTCGCGCTCGTCGGCATCAGCGCGCGCGCCCTCGGCAACGAAGCGGAGCAGGCACGCCACGCCGGCATGGATGGCTTCGTGCGCAAGCCGGTCACCGCGGCGATGCTGGCCGATGCCCTCGCGCCGTTCGCCAGGGGCGAGGGCTAGGGGCTAGGGATGAGGGGCTAGGGATGAGGGGCGAGGGATGAGGGGCGAGGGATGAGGGCGCGGTCCGAGGCGATCGTTGCGTTCGGGCAAGCGCGGCCGTACCGCGCGTCGGTTCGCTGGGCGTCGGCTGGTCGTGCCCTCGCCCCTCGCCCCTAGCCTGTGGCTCCCAGCTCATGCACCGCGTCGACGAGTGCCGCGACATGCGCCGGGTCGATGTCGGGCGTGATGCCATGGCCGAGGTTGAACACGTGGCCGGGGCCGCGGCCGAAGCTGCGCAGCGTCCGCTCGACTTCGGCGCGGATCGCGCCGGGCGCGGCATGCAGCGTGGCCGGATCGAGGTTGCCCTGCAGCGCGACGCGCGCGCCGACGCGCCGGCGCGCCTCGTCGAGCGTGATCGTCCAGTCGACGCCGAGGGCGTCGCAGCCGCTGTCGGCGAGACCTTCGAGATGGCCGTTGGCACCCTTCGAGAACAGGATCAGCGGCACGTCGCGCACGCGCTCGTCGGCCTTCACGAGAGCGACGACTTCATGCAGGTAGCGTTGCGAGAACTCGCGGAACGCATCGGGCGAGAGCATGCCGCCCCAGGTGTCGAACACCTGCAGCGCCTGGGCGCCGGCCTCGACCTGGGCCAGCAGGTAGGCCGCGACCGCACGCGCATTGATCGAAAGCAGGCGATGCAGCGCCGCCGGCTCGTTCCACATCATCGCCTTCGCGCGCGCGAAACTCGACGAGCCTTCACCCTCGATCATGTAGCAGGCGAGCGTCCACGGGCTGCCCGAGAAGCCGATCAGCGGCACGCGCTCGTGCAGCTCGCGGCGGATCAGGCGCACGGCATCGGTCACATAGCGCAGTTCGGCGTGCGGATCCGGCACGCCGAGGCGCTCGATGTCGGCGGCGCTTCGCAACGGGCGCGCGAACTTCGGTCCCTCGCCCTCGACGAAGTGCAGGCCGAGGCCCATCGCGTCGGGCACGGTCAGGATGTCCGAGAACAGGATCGCCGCATCGAGGTCGAAGCGCGCGAGCGGCTGCAGGGTCACCTCGCAGGCAAGCTCGGGCGTCTTGGCCAGGGCGAGGAAGCTGCCGGCGCGCGCGCGCGTCGCGCGGTACTCGGGCAGGTAGCGGCCGGCCTGGCGCATGATCCACACCGGCGTGGTGTCGACGGGCTCGCGGCGCAGCGCGCGCAGGAAACGGTGTTCGCTCATGGGGTTCCTTCAGGGGCCGAGTTCGGCCTGCAGCGGACCGATGCGGCGCGGCCAGCCCGAGGTGATGGCCACGTCGGCGGGCAACCGCGCACGCGCCGCGCGCGCATCCTCGATGCTGGAGAAATCGTTCCACACCAGGCTGTACGACGTGCCGGTCGGGTTGCGCAGGGCGAGCACGTAGAACGTGCCTCCGACGTCGCCCACGGCGCCGAGCAGCGCATCGAATGCACTCGCGCGATCGGCGCGCGCGATCTCGAGCGTGTAGCGCAGCGCGGCCAGGCGGCGGAATTCGGCAGGTCCGGACGCGCGTGGCGCGGGCGGCGTTGCGCTCGACGCGAGCTCCACGGCGGC
>JAFLDX010000021.1 GCA_017302215.1 Lysobacterales bacterium | reverse complement strand
GGTCTCCGCGACCGCGTTGCTGGCTGCCTGCTCGGGCGTGCCGGTGCCGCGCCGCCGCGCCGACGACGACGTCGTCATCGTCGGCGCCGGCATCGCCGGACTGGCCTGTGCGCACCGCCTGCGCCAGGCCGGCATCGGCGTCAGCATCCACGAGGCGCAGGAGCGCGTCGGCGGGCGCATGCTGAGCCTGCGCGGACACTTCGCCGACGATCAGGTCTGCGAACTCGGCGGCGAACTGATCGACAGCGGCCACCTGCGCATGCACGCGCTGGCGGCCGAACTCGGCCTCATCCTCGACGACCTCGCGGACGACCCGACCCACGCCTTCGGTGATGTCTGGTTCCACGGTGGCCGTCGCTACGGCGAACCCGAAATCCTGCGCGCGTTCGCGCCGCTCGCCGAGGCGATCGCGCGCGATGCCGCGAGCCTGCCCGACGCCGACATCACCCATGCCGCGCCGGGCGGCGCCGAGGCGCTCGATCGCGAATCGATCAGCGCATGGCTCGACCGCAACGGTGCCTCGGGCTGGCTGCGCGCGCTGGTCGAAGTGGCCTACACGACCGAAATGGGCCTCGAGTGCGACGAACAGTCGGCATTGAACCTGCTGACCTTCATCGACCCCGGCCTCGACGCGTTCCGCATCTTCGGCGAGAGCGACGAGCGCTGGCACGTGCGCGGCGGCAACGACCTCGTCGTGCACAAGCTCGCGGCCGGCCTCGATGACGCGATCACGACCGGCAGCGTGCTCGAATCGCTGCGTCAGCAGCGCGATGGCCGCTACACGCTCGGCTTCCGTCGCGGTTCGGCCAGCAGCGAAGTCCGCGCTCGGCGCGTCGTCCTCGCCGTGCCGTTCACGACCCTGCGCCGCGTGCAGCTCGAGGTCGACCTGCCGGCCGCCAAGCGCCGCGCGATCACCGAACTCGGCTACGGCAGCAATGCCAAGCTCATGATCGGCTTCGACGAGCGCGTCTGGCGCACGCGCCACGCCAGCGCCGGCGCCACGTTCAGCGACCTGCCCGTGCAGACCACCTGGGAGACCAGTCGCCTGCAGCAAGGCACCGCCGGCATCCTCACCAACTTCACCGGTGGCCGCCACGGCCTCGCCCTCGGCGAGGGCTCGCCGAAGCACCAGGCCGATGCGGCCGTGCAGTCGCTCGAGGCGATCTTCCCGGGCCTCGGCAGCGCGCGCGCCGGCATGCGCGAGGCGCGCTTCCATTGGCCGACGCACGCGTGGACGCTCGGCAGCTACGCCTGCTTCCGCCCGGGCCAGTGGACGGGCCTGCGCGGTGCGATGGGCGAGCGCGTCGGCAATTTGCACTTCGCCGGCGAGCACTGCGCGCTCGACAACCAGGGCTTCATGGAAGGCGGACTCGAGAGCGGCGAGTGGGCGGCCGCCGCGATCACCGCCGAAGCCGGGCTGCGCCGCGCCGGCTGAGCCTCGAGGTCGCGATCGCGGTCATCGACCGGTTGCGGGCGCGGCCGGCGACAGCGCGCTCGAGCCCCCGAAGGACGAGGCGAAAGGCGGCGGCAAGCACGGGTTCGGCGCGCGCTCCCGAAGGATCGGCCGACACGATGGCGCTCGATGGCCAGGTCGGCGCGCGCCACGACGCCCAAGCCGCCTACATCTGCGAGACGAGCTCGAGCATGCGTCCGGTGATCGACTGCACGAGGTACTGGTCGATGCCGCCGTTGTCGTTGTTCGACATCGCGATGACGACGTAGGGATCCTCGCCGGCGTTCTCGAGCATCCACGCATGCGTCAGCACGTGGTAACCCGCAGCGCTGCTCAGGCTGCCGGCCTTGTACCAGACCCGATCCCAGCGCGAACGCACGTCGGGCTGCGCGGCCTGTGCGCCGAACGCGGCATCGACGGTCAGGATCGCCTCGGAACCCTGCGGCAGGCGACGCAGCCAGGCGAAGGCCTGGCAGATGTCGGTCGGACTCGCGCGCCAGCTGCCGGTTGTCAGCAGGATCGTGTGGAAGTACGGGCCGCCGTTGTTCGGCCCGAGCGGAATGATGCGTTCCTGCAGGAACTGGTTCTTGAACGCCTGGGTGCCGTTGACGTAGCTCAGCGATTCGGCCAGCGGGAACGAGCGATACAGGTGGAACTGCTCGCTGACGCCGAGCAGCGGCAGCATGAGGTCCGGATTCGCCACCGTCGCCTGCACGATCGGCGCGATCGCCTCGCGCCCGACCAGTTGGTGCAGCAGGTCGGTGGCGGTGTTGTCGCTGATGCCGAGCATGAGGATGGCGAGGTCGCGCACCGGAAACACCGTGCCGAGCGGTTCGCTGTTGATGACGCCGCCCTGGGCCAGTTCGGACGCGACCAGCGGCACGCCGTCGGCTGCGGCGACGCTGCCGTTGGCGATCGCGCGGGCGACGCCGGCCATGACCCAGGTCTTGAAGATCGATGCGGTCGAGCGCGGCGTCGTCGCATTGCGCGCGGCCAGGGTCGAGCACTGGCCGTTCGCACCGATGCGCCCGACCAGCAGCGACGCCGCCGGCGACAACGTGGTGAACTTGTCGGCGGCCTGGGCCAGGGTCAGCGTACGGTCCTCCGGATACTGAACGGTACCGCCGTAGTTGCTGACGCCGAACAGCACGATACGTTGCGTGCCCGTGTAGCGCGCACCGAGCTGCAGGAACCCGGACGGCGCCGGACTGCCCGGCGTGTCGATGACGACGGTGACGCGCACCGGCGTCACCCCGACCACGTCGGTGACGATCGCATTCGGATAACTCGTGCGCACGGATTCGATGAAGCTGCGCGTCTGCGCGATCGTGTTCGTCGCCAGCCAGCTCGCGTCGAAGTTGTCGGTGATCTCCTGGTCGGTGATCGACGCGCCCGGGACGAACTTGGTCAGCAGCCACTGCAGCCGGTTCGTGGTCGGCCCCGGCGGCAACTGGTAGATGTTGCCCGCACGCGGGAACAGCGGGTCGATGTGCGGCGGGTCGAAGCTGTCGACGAACAAGGGCCTCGCGGCGGCACTGCCGGCAGCGATCACGAAGGCCAACAGGAAAATCAGGCGGTGCATGGTCCCCTCCTCGAACGGTGGCGAACCGGCCCACGCCGGTCCGGTCGAGCCGGTCATGTCTGCAAGGGCGCAAAAGGGCGGCGACATGGCTCATCGCGGCGACATCGCCGCAAGCCGGTGCGCGGAGCACCGGCGAGGTTGCCATCCAGAGGCCGGTGAGCCGATCCGCTGCGTTCCTGCGCATGAAGCGGATGCCATGCCGTCGTGGCGCCCACCTGGTTTCCATTTCATGCCGAACGCCGTCCAACGACTTTCACTCGCTGCCGCCATGACGACTGCCGCACTCGCGGCGCTTCCGGCCGAGGCGAGCGGTTCGCACGCACGGCCCGGCGGCTCCGCGGGCGAGTGCGCGCTGTTCGAGCATGGCTTCGAGTTCCTCGATGCGATCCACTGGGATGGCTTCGATCTCGACGGGCAGTTGATGCCGGGCGGCGGCAACGGCCAGCCGATCGAGTGGCGCACCTCGGGCGGCTACACGATCAAGATCGACCGCCACACGATCACCGTGACCGACGCGCTCGGCCGCAACACCGTGCAACACTGGGGCGATCCGCACGAGAACCTCAACGGCAAGCACATCAAGGACTGGGGCGGCGCGCCGGGTTGGGACGGCAGCCGGCGCACCCTGCGGCTCGGCGACGGCAGCCAGCTCACCATGACGGCGACCGGCGCGCACGGCTTGGTCCTCGAAACCTCGATCTACGACGGCGACCAGGAACTGCACCTCTACAACGCGACCAACACGATCCGCCACCACGGCACGAACCCGGTCGGCGCGCGCTGCCGCGAGGCGACGCAGCACGACGGCGAGACGGCGAGCTTCACGACCGATGCCGGCAGCGGCGTCGCCACCTACCGCAACGTCTACAACGAGGATGCCGCGTTCAACCGCGTCGACTCGAACGTCATGCTCGGCACGACCGGCGGCTTCGCCAATCCGAACCAGGTGAACGATCTCTTCGACGACCCGCGCCTCGGCCACACCTGAGCGCGCGGCCGCCACGCGGAAGCGCGATGCTGCTTGTTCCAACCTGCCGTTGGGATCCGCGCCGCGGGACTGCGTAAGGAGAGGCGTCCTCCCGCGGAATCGCCTCGATGCGCCGACTTCTCCTGCTCGCCGGCCTTCTCACCAGTACCGCCTGCCTGGCCGACAACACCTTCATCGTCGACACGGTCGGCGACGGCAACCCCGGCACGCTGCGCGCCGCGATCAACCAGATGCAAGCCGCCAACGGCGTGCAGACCATCCGCTTCGTGTTCAGTGGCAGCGCGCAGATCGTGCCGAACACGCCGTTGCCGCCGCTGGTCGGGCAGACGATCGTGCTCGACGGCACGGCCGCGCCCGGGCTCGTCATCAATGCGCAGGGCTGGCCGCTGTTCAAGTTCCACAGCGGCAACAGCGGCCAGACGATCCGCCTCATCTCGCTCGACCTGCGCAACGGCTCGAACGCCGAAGGCGGCGGCTGCGTCGACGTGCTGACCCAGGGCTACCTGCAGGTGATCGACTCTAGCTTCGATGGCTGCGTGAACTTCGGCCCTCCCGCCAGCGGCGCCGGCGGCGGCGCGATCCGCACGAACGGACCGCTGCGCCTGACCCGCTCGCGCTTCAGCAACAATCAGTCGAACGACGGCGGCAACGTCAACCTCGTCAATGCCGGGGCCGCCGTGCGCGTCGGCGGACCCAACGCGAACTCGATCCTGATCGAGCGCACGCAGTTCGTGTCGAACAGGACCGTCGCGACGCCCGCGAGCGCGACCGCGTGCAGCGGGGGCCAGGGCGGCGCGCTGTCGCTCGACCTGCCCGCCGGCGGCAGCGTCTACCTCGCCGACGTGCAGTTCATCGACAACGCGACGACCTGCCTGACCACGGGCTCGCGCCAGACCGGCAGCGGCGGCGCGATGGCCGTCTACGGCCAGGGGCCGACCAGCATCGTGACGATCGACCGCGCCTGGTTCAGCCGCAACGAAGCGCGCGAAGGCGGCGCGATCATGGTCGAGAGCGCGCGCCTCAACGTCAACAACGCGACGTTCTTCGAGAACACCGGCCTCGCCGGCGGCAACATCAACCTGCTCACGCGCACCAACCGCCCGGCGACGACGATCTTCCTGCGCAACAGCACGTTCGCGCGCGGCACGAGCACGTTCACCAACTTCGCGAGCTACCTCAACGTGCAGAACGGCGCGACCGTCAGCGAGATCACCAACACCGTGTTCGCGCAGCCGCTGGCCGGCCCCGCCTGCACGCCGAACGCGATCGACGTGCAGGCCGGTGGCGCGGTCTTCACCGGCTCGCCCTCGTGCTTCTTCTACGCGCCGGGCAACGTGCCGCTGTCGACCGAGTTCACGAGCAACACGTTCGGCCTCGACAGCGTCGTGCAGACGCACGGCTTCGTGCCGACCCTCGCGCTCCCGGCCGGCAGCGTGCTGATCGACAACGGCACCAACACCAACTGCCCATCCACCGACGCGCGCGGCCTGCCGCGCCCGGTCAACGGCGGTCAGGCGACGTTGTGCGACGTCGGTGCGGTCGAGTTCAATCCGGACCGGCTGTTCGCGAGCGGCTTCGAGCGCTGACTCCGCGCTCGCGCATCGGCGCGGCGGCGATCGCGCGTCGGCAAACCCGCAGGTACCTCGGCCGGAAGGCTCTGGTCACGGGCAATCGCGGATGAAGGCCCTCCCACGGGATCGACGCCTCGTGGGCGCGGATTGCTCCTTCGCGATCGCGGCTGAAGCCGCTCCCGCAAGGAGCGCCGCGACGTCGACCAAGTCTGTGGGAGCGGCTTCAGCCGCGATGCTCCTCATTCAAGCGCTCTGTGCAGGCAGCAACCGGCTTCAGCCGTGAAGCCTCGCCCGTCCCCTTGCGGTTCGCCTCAGTGATCCGCGGGCGCTTCGGCGAACGGCGGCAAGACGGCACAGCGTGCCTTCATGAGCCCGCTGCGCACGGCCTCGTAGAGATCGGCGAGAGCGAGGCCACGCGGGCAGACGATGCGGTCGTTCTCGACGGTGAAGGCATCGCGCGGAAACCTGCCCTGGTCGGCGTCATTGTCGAGCTGCTGCGCGGAGCCGAAGTCGGACGCGAAGGACTGAGGGCCAAAGCCAGTCGTGGGTGCGTCATCGTCCGTCCGCGAGTTGATCTCACCGCAATGCGCCCAGCCTCCATCGGTCGTCGGATGCACCGCATAGCCCTGATACCTGTGCAGACAGTATTGCTCGCCTCGGTGCCAGACAAACAGCAGCGCTTCCGGGTGCAAGGCCATCGCCGGAAAACCTCGATGACTGTAGACGTTGAACTGGACCTCGTCGGTATCGAAGCGCCCGGTCACGCGCTCCAGGACCTTGTATCGGGCGACGTACTCTTTATCGAATCTAGGGAGTAGGCACGAGCGGTTCGCGTTCGGAGGACATGGCTCGGGCAGAACCTCCTGAATCGAGATCAGGCGCCCGACGAAAACCAGCGTCTCGCCCTTGTCCTGACAGCCGCTCGCCGAAGTGGACGGGGCCGATTCGGCGGCTGCAAGATTCCATGAAAACAGCAGCGGGATCGCCCAACGCCCGATCGCGACAGCCTTGCGCATGATCCAGTCCTCCGTGCGTTGGCGATGCCTGCATTGCGGTCAGACGCGCTTCACCATCGAAAGTTGCATCGAACCGACAGGCGCGTGCCAACCAGGGACCCATGGGCTGGAGCACGATGACCGATCGAGATCAAACCAGACAGGCTGTACGGAACGTCCGACCGCGAACGAAATCGGTTACCGTGCCCTAGCCCCTCGCCCCTGGCCCCTCGCGAGGCAAGCGCTCATTTCGGCCGCTCGATCGCGGCCTCGGCCGCAACGTCCCAGCCGGACCATGTCCCGGTCGCGAGGTCGAGCGCGACGATCGCCTCGGCCACGTCGCCCATGCCGGGTCGGCTGTAGTCGCCGCCGCCGACCAGCAGCAGGCGGCCTGGCAGGCTCCAGCGCGCGCCGATCGACTTGAACGGCAGGGTCGTCGTCCACTGTTCGCGGAACGCCCGATCGAGACGCGCGAGGGCGAGCCGGCCGGCCGCGTCGATGCGCGTGTTGTAGACGACGAGCGTCCCGCCGTCGTCGAACGTGACGGGCAGGCGCGCCGCGGCCTTCCAGATGCCGATGCGCGTGAACGCGCCGCGCGCCGCACCCGGCACGTCCGGCGCCTTGAGCAGGCGGCCTTCGAGATACGTCTTCGCGCCGTCGATCGCGACGAGATCGCGGATGCGCGGATGATCGCCCTCGCTGAACTCGCGCGTGCGGCCGGCCTCGGCGCGCCAGAAGCGGCGACGTGCGCCGAAGTTCTCGTCGAGCACCTCGTCGGCGTTGCGGTAGTGGTCGCCGAAACCGTCATCGATCGCATCGCGGCGTTCGGCATCGCTGAACAGGCCGATCCAGTGTCCGCCGAACGTGCCGGCGCGCACGCCGAAATCCTTCGTCTGGTAGAAGCCGTTCCAGGTCGTCGACAGGCTCGTGGCGTAGCGGAACGCGTTCTCGTCGTCGATCGTGAACGGTTCGGCGATGAAACCGTCGCTGCGCAGGCGCACGCGACGTCCGTCGACGAGGTTGATGACGAGGCCGCCGTACCAGGCATGGAACTGCAGGTCGCGCGGCAGCAGGCCGGCCAGGTCGGGGTTGATGCGCTCGAGCGCGACGCGGTCGGCGAGCACGCGGCCATCGCGCGCATCGAGCGCGAGCACTTCGTCGCAGACCCAAACCCACACGACCTCGCCCTGCTGGCCGAAGATGCGCGCCTGCCGGCCATGCGTGTCGATGTCGTCCTTGACCACGCGCAGTTCGCGCAGCCAGCGCCGCCCGGCATCGCGGGCGTCATGCGCCTGCAGGCGGAAGTGCAGGTAATGGTCGGTGACCCAGCGCCCGATGCTGCGCGTGCCGCCGCCGACATGGCGCGAACGTTCTTCTTCCTGACGCGTCATGAGCCACAGCGCCGGTTCGTCGCCGACCGTGACGAGTCCGATCGGCCCCTCGCGCGAGGGCGGTTCGAACGTCGAACGCAAACTCGGCCAGGCGATCACGACGAGCATGGCGAGCATGAGGAGGGCGGACAGCGTGGCGGTGATGCGACGTGCAGACATGCAGCGACTTCCCCGATCGGGCTATCCTCGACCACGCAGGCGGGCACGCGCAGGGGTCATCCCTGTTGCGCAGGCGCATCGCGGACGACGCGCCTGCTCCGCCCAGTCGCGAGATCGAACACGCACGATGGCCACCTCACCCGCACTCGAAGGCCTGACCGACGCGATCGGCTTCGTGGCCGGCGCCCTGCTCGGCTTCGGCATCGGCCGGTTGACCGGCCTCGACGTGTTCGCGCCGGGCTACGGCCTCGCCGCGATCGGTGGCATCGTGCTGGTCGGACTCGGCGGCGGCACGGGCCTGCAACTCGCGCGCGCCTGGCGCGCGGCACGACGGCGGGACTAGTCGCCCAACGCCGCTTGCGCGGCGCATGAAGAGGACACGATCGCGATGAAGGAATGGCTGCAATCCCCCGAGCATGCGCGCTGGCTCGAACTGGCCGTGGCGCTCGGACTGCGCGTGCTCGGCGCACTGGTCGTGCTGCTGATCGGCCTGCGCATTGCGTCCCTCGTCGCCGACTGGATCGGGCGCGCGCTCGCGCGCACCCAGATCGAGCGCACGGCCGCGATCTTCCTCGGTCGCGTCGCGCGCATTGCCCTGCAGGTCGTGCTGCTCCTCGCCGTCGTGCAGCTGCTCGGCGTGCCGATGACCTCGATGCTGGCGGTGCTCGGCGCGGCCGGCCTCGCGATCGGCCTCGCCCTCAAGGACTCGCTGTCGAACATCGCCTCGGGCGTCATGCTCGTCGCGCTGCGCCCGTTCAAGGTCGGCGACACGGTGACGATCAATGGAACCACCGGGCGGGTCGAGGTCATCAGCATCTTCCAGACCCAGTTGCGAGGTCCCGACAACCAGACGATCACGCTGCCGAACTCCCTGATCACGACCGACTCGATCATCAACCTGACGCCCGACACGATGCGCCGCATCGAACTTGTCGTCGGCATCGGCTACGACGACGACATCGACCTCGCCCGCGAGACCGCACTCGGGCTCATGCGCGGCGATGCCCGCATCCTCGCCACGCCGGCACCCGACGTGCTCGTCTATGCGCTTGCCGACAGCAGCGTCAACCTCGGCATCCGCTGCCACGTCGGCAATGCCGACTGGTTCGCGGTCAAGTGCGACCTGACCGAACGCATCAAGAAGGCCTACGACGCGGCCGGCATCTCGATCCCGTTCCCGCAGCGCGACACCCACGTTTACACGCATGCCGCGCCACCGCGGCAGCCGGCGGCGACGCAGCCCCGCGCCTGAGACGCATCCCGGGACGGCCGACAGGAAGCCGCTTGGCCCCCGCCTGCGACGGCTTGCGTGGAATCGGGCATGCTGGCGGGGACAGCCGGGAAGGTCGGCACGAACCGCGCCGTCGCAGCCGGGGGAGACGTCGATGAGATTCGCATCCGCAACGATCGGCTGGGTCGCACTGGCCACGGCCGCGCTGGCGTGGGGCGTCGCCCATGCCGGCGGCTTCACGATCACCGCGCACGGCATGTCGCCTGGCGGCGGCAACAGCGCCTCCGCCAGCGGCTGCCGACGCCTCTCGGCCACGTTCGGCGAGCCCGTGGCCGGTCGCGCGAGCGGCGGCGCCTTCGTCGTCACGGCCGGATTCCAGGCCGGCAACACCGCGTTCGGACGCGATTCGATCTTCAACAACGGCTTCCAGGAGTGCACCTGATGAACATCCCGCATCGCGCACGCGCCTGGGCGCGTCGGCTGGTCTGCATCGGCTTGTTCGCAACGGCCATGGTCGTGCAGGCCGCCCCGCAGATCCCCGACTTCGTCTACCAGGGCCGGCTCGAACAGGGCGGCGCACCGGCCAACGGCAACTTCGATCTCTCGTTCGCCCTGTTCGATGCACAGACCGGCGGCAATGCCGTCGGGACTGCGATCCAGCAGCCCGACTTCCCGGTGACGGACGGCCTGTTCAGCGTGTCGCTGGCGTTCCCGGGTGCGTTCACCGGCACCCAGCTCTACCTGCAGGTCAGCGTCGAAGGCACGCCGATGCTGCCGCGCCACGCCGTCGCGACGGCACCGGTGTCGCAGTTCACGCTGAGCGGCAGCATCAGCGGGCCAGCCGGCGGCGACCTCGTCGGAACCTACCCCAATCCGTCGATCGCCGCGTTCGCCGTGACGAACGGCAAGATCGGATCGTTGGCGGTGAGCAACTCCAAGATCGCCGCCGACGCCATCACGTCTTCGAAGATCGCCACCGGGGCCGTCGACGCGCCTGCCCTCGCGAACGGAGCCGTCGGCACCGCGGCGATCGCCAGCGACAGCATCACGCGCGGCAAGATCGCCGGCGGCTACAGCAACGGCTCGATCGCGGTCAATGTCGGTGCCAACGATTGCAACACCTACACGATCTCGGTGCCCGGCGCGGAGGTCAACGACATGGTGTTCTTCAACCTGCAGGCGAGCGCCACGCTGCCGGCGAACATGCTGATCCAGCCGCTCAAGGTGACCGCCACCGACTCCGTCCAGATCCGCGCCTGCAACATCGGCGCGACCGCGGCGTCGACCGGCGACATCGCGATCTACGTGCTGACCCTGCGTTGAGACACGCACGCCGCTCCGACCGGTTCATGGACCGGTCGGCGCTGCGGAGCGGTGCGCGTAGCTGACCGCGCGCGTCAGCCGCCAGCGCTCGCCGTCCTGCTTCCAGACCATGAGGAAATCGCCGGCGCCTTCGCAGCGCTCCGACGCGAACGGGCAGAACACGTGCACGCCGAGCGCGATCGCCCCGTAGCCCGGGATCGGGTAGACCCGCAGCGTGCCCGGCACGCGCTTGCGCTCGAACTTCCCGCAGACGTTGGCCTTGACGCTCGCGAGGTACTTCTCGCCGCCGAAATCGGCGCCGCCCTTGTCATGGTAGAACTCGATCGACGGGTCGATCCATTCGGCGTGGCGCGCGAACTGGGCCGGATCGGCACAGCGGTTGAACGCGTCGAACAGCGCCGTATCGAGCGCCTCGACGGTATCGAACAGGGCGCCGGCCGTGGCACCCGGTTCGTGGGCCGGAGCGCGGTCCGGCACGGCGTGCGCGGGCGCGCTGTCCCGACGCGACACGTTGCCGGCCGCGCAGGCGGCGAGCAGGCCCGCCAGCAGACCCGTTACCGCGAACTTCCACCCTTGCATCACCCACCCTCCGCCGTCGCCCAGGCCCCAGCCTGGCGTGATCGCCGCGCGGGCGCGCGTGCAGGTCGTCATTCCGCGCGCGTCTGGCCCGATCCGGCGCCGGATGCCGTGCACTGATCCTGCAAGCCTCACGCGAGGACCCGTCCATGCCACGTCTCATCCCGCTGTTCGCGAACCTCGCGCTGTGCGCCTGCCAGTCTGCGCCGACGCACGATCCACCCGTCGGTGCATCGACGTCGTCGCATGCCGCGAGCATCGACACGCAGGCGTTGCGCTTGCCGGGTACCTGGTCGGAGCTCGCCACGCGCGCCGATTTCGAGGCGCGCTTCGGTGCGGCGAATGTGCGCCTCGTCGAGGCACGCGATGGCGACGCCGTCTCGCGCAGTCTCGTCCTGTTCGCCGACGATCCGCGGCGGCGCGCCACCGTGCGCTTCCACGACGACCGGGCGCTCGCCCTGCTCGCCGCGATCGAAGTGCGCGATGCCGATTCGCTCTGGCGCGGCAAGCACGGCGTGCGCGTCGGCATGACGCTCGCAGAGGTACGTCGCATCAACGGCAAGCCCTTCCACCTGTCCGGTTTCGACGCCGAAAAGCGCGCCCGCGCGCGCGACCAGTGGAGTCCGGCGCTCGACGACGCCGACGATCGGCTCGGCGCACTCGACGTCGACGGCGACGACCGCCTCTACTTCGGGGTCGACTTCGCGCTTGGGCCCGCTGCGGCCGACGGCGACTGGCCACGCGACGAGTACTTCTCGAGCGACGACCCGCGCTGGCCCGCACTCGGCGACGCGCTCGTCGTCAGCGCGTTCACCGCGTGGAGCAGCCTCGACGACGAATGGCAGTGACCGCGTCGCCGCGCGCCTGCCATGCTGCTTCGACCGACATTCAGGTCCGGCACGCGATATCTTTCCGCCCGACCGCCATCCGGGGTCCTGGCCGACCCGACCCTGCACGGAGCCCGATACGATGATTCCCAAGAACACGATCTGCCTCTGGTTCGACGGCACGGCACTCGAAGCCGCGACCTTCTACGCCGGCACGTTTCCCGACAGCGCCGTGCGTGCCGTGCACCGCGCGCCGGCCGACTATCCCTCCGGCAAGGAGGGCGACGTCCTCACCGTCGACTTCACGGTGTTCGGCATCCCCTGCATCGGACTCAACGGTGGCCCGATGTTCAAGCACAGCGAGGCGTTTTCGTTCCAGGTCGCGACCGACGACCAGGCCGAGACCGACCGCTACTGGAACGCGATCGTCGGCAATGGCGGCCAGGAGAGTGACTGCGGCTGGTGCAGGGACAAGTGGGGGCTTTCGTGGCAGATCACGCCGCGCGTGCTGACCGAAGGGTTCACCCACCCGGATCCGGTCGTCGCCCGACGCGTGTTCGAGGCGATGATGACGATGCGCAAGATCGACGTCGCGACGATCGAGAAGGCCTTGCGCGGCTAGCGGCAGCGGCCGGTCGCGGCGCCGGATTCGGGCGACCGACGATCCGGCGCGCGCGCGAGGCTTGAGTGGACTTCCCGCCGCCCGCGTTGCGGTCCACTATCGGCCTGTCGTTCCCCGGGATCGTTGCCATGACGGATCACGCACGCAACGCCGGCTCGGCGCCGGCATCGGACGGATGGACCGTGACCGGCACGCGGACGCTCGCCGAGGACGCACGCGCGCGCGTCGATGTGGTGATCCGCGGCCGCGTCGAGGGTCGCATCGACCGCGGCGGCGGCGTCGACCGGCTGCGCTTCTCGGTCTGGGACGACGGCCAGGAACTCGACTTCAAGATCGTCGACATCCCGCTCGGCCGCAGCGGAATGGTCACCGTCCGCCTCGGTTTCGAGGGCAACGTCGCCATCGAAGCCGACGGCATCGGCATCGCGATCACGGCCGGCTCCGACGCGAACGGCGAACGCGTGTTCGACCTCGATCCGTTCTTTCCCGACGTCGCCCGCTAGGAAACATCTGATCGAACTCGATCGCGGCTGAAGCCGCTCCCACAGAATCAATACCCTGTGGGAGCAGCTGTCTTGCCCTGGAGCAAGAGGCTGCGGGCGCCTTTGCGGGAGCGGCTTCAGCCGCGATGCCGCCCAGGCCTTTCCGAAGGCTGACATCGCGCCTGTCGGGTTTTCCGGCGAACTGCGTTTCCTTGGGTTGACCACTCCACGGATTCGCCGCCATGACGTTCGCCCGCTTCGTCGACACGCCACGCATCGGCGCGCGCGGCATTCGCCATGTGCTGTTCGTCCTCGCCGCCCTCGCGC
The DNA here is from genome assembly GCA_017302215.1 of Lysobacterales bacterium. Lineage (GTDB taxonomy): Bacteria > Pseudomonadota > Gammaproteobacteria > Xanthomonadales > Rhodanobacteraceae > Dokdonella. The sequence goes on along the minus strand of JAFLDX010000021.1, from coordinate 14,767 downwards.
TGTCGCCGGCGCATGCCGAGGTATGGGAGCCGCAGTACGAGCCGATCACCGGCGCAAACGGCTCGCGCCTCGGCAGCAGCATTGCCGTGCGCACGGTGCTGGACGGCGGCATCGTCGCCGTGCGGGTCTATGTCGGCGCACCCAACGAGAGCAACGGCGCGCTGGCCGAAGCCGGCGCGGTGCGCATCTACAATCCCGGGCCGAACGGCTGGGTGCTCGCCGCCACGCTGCGTTCGTCGGCGCCGCAGGCCGGTGCGCATTTCGGTGCGACGCTGGCGCAGGGCTATGCCTACCTCGCAGTCGGCGCACCGGACCACAACGGCGGCGCCGGACGCGTCGAGTTCTACCGCGACAACGGCCAGCCATCGCCCAGCCTGGTCCAGACCGACGCCTTCACCGGCAGCGCGGGCCAGCACTACGGATACGCGCTGGCGATGGACGGCGACAAGGCCGCGGTCGGCTACACGCCATCGAACGACGCTGGCTGCCTGCAGACCCTGCACTTCAACCTCGCGACGCAGCACTGGCAGGGCCTCCCGGCCGTGCATCCGTTCACTTGCGGCACGCCGGGCGCGAAGCTCGGTGCGTCGCTCGCGATCCGGCGCACCGGCGATGCGAACTTCCTCGTCGTGGCCGGCGCGCCGGGCGAGAGCGTGAACGGCCAGGCTCTGGCCGGCGTCGCGCGTGCCTTCGTGCCGAATCCCGATGCCGTCGCCGGCGGCCTCGTCGCGGTCGGCGTCCTGACCGCGCCGGACCCGACCTTCCTCGACGTGTTCGGCAGCAGCGTCGGCGTCAGCGCGAACCATGTCTACGTCGGCGCGACCGGGCGCGACAACGGCGCCGGTCGCGTCGGCTCGGTCCTTGTCTTCCAGCCCGCTCCGATCACCGGCTATTCCTTCGTCGGCGAGTATTTTCCGGGCCCGCCCGCGACGATAGGCGGCCATTGCGGCGCGTCGATGGCGGTCGATCGCGCGAACGAGCAGATCGTCATCGGTTGCCCCGAGAGTGCCGGCAGTGTCGCCAACGAAGGTACGGCTCGCCTGCTCCGCAAGACGACCTTCCTCGGCCAGCCGGTGTGGCTTGAAACGACGCTGACGCTGGCCGGCCTGCCGCATGGTGCCGACGCGTTCGGCTCGAGCCTGGCCGTCACCGGCGAGCGCGTCTTCGTCGGCGCACGCACCACCGACGAGGCGCCGACCGGCAGCGACAACGGTGCGTGGTACGAATACGGACCCGAGCGGATCTTCCGGGACGGGTTCGAGTGAAGGCTGTTGCAGGCTACGGCCGCGGCCAACCTGGCCACGCCCGCGCTCAGTCGAAGCCGTCCGCGAACAGCACGTCGTAGGCCGGCGAGAACTCGCTGCCGTAGCCGTTGGCGTCGGTCGCCGTCGCGACGAACGGGATGCCGCGCGCGCCGGGTGGCACGGTGAACGTGACCGTGCGCTCGGTCTGCGCATCGGCGAGCGCGATGCTGTCCTGGCCGATCGGATCGCCACTGCCTCCGCGAAAGCTGTCGTGGAAATCGATGCGCAACGGATACGCGGCGTTCGCTGCCGCCGTATCCACGCGATAGGTGATCGTGAGCTGGTCGCCGGCCAGGCTGGCCGTGACGATCTCGGGGAAGTTCTGCCGGTTGTTGGGGCCGGTGTCGGCATCGTTCGCATCGTTCGCGGTGCGGCCGTCCCCGGCCACGTCGATGTTGACGTGGTTGAGTCCGCGGTTGTAGTGGATCACGTTGCCGCGATTGTCGACATGTGCGGAAGTCTGGTTCGCGGCGACGATGCCGGCGCCGCGGTTCCAGACGATCAGGTTGGCCTCGCCCGCAGCGAAGCCGCCGATCGGAAATGCGACGGCGTTTCCGCCGAGTTGCACCTGGATGCCGCCGCCGAAGCCGGCCGAGGCCACTGACGGGAACCCGTTCGGCAACGGCTGGGTGCCGCTCCAGTCGGTGCCGATGTAGTTGCCGAACACTTCGACATTCTCGATCGGTGCCTGGCTGCCGGTGCCGAAGTTCGGCCAGATCGCGATGCCCCACGGCTGGTTGCCCGAGATCAGGTTGCGCGCGGCCGGGTCGGTGCCGCCGATGCGAACGTTACGGCGTCCGCCGATGATGATGCCGGCCCAGTTGCCCTGTTGGCCGTTCGGGATGGCGAGCGTGCCGCTCGCATCGGTGCCGATCAGGTTGCCCTGCACGCTGCCCTCGTCGCCGAGCAGCACGCCGCAGGCGCTGCCGGAAAGCACGTTGCGTTGCCAGGGCAGCACGCCGCCGATGATTGCCTTCGTGCGTGAGGCACGCACGGCGCAGCCGCCGTTGGTCCCGGCCGCCGCGCCGTCGATCGTCGTGCCGATGAAGTTGCCGTACACCGACAGGTGCGAGGCATCGGCGTTGCCGGTGTTGCCGAGGATCGCGTTCTGCAGGCCGCGCATGGCGATGCCCTGCACGGTGAGCACGGCATCGCGCTGCAGGACGAAGCCGTTGACCGAGGCGCCGGTTGCCGTGATCTCGACGGCGAGCACGGCATCGAGTCCGCCGTCATCGGGCGTGCGCGTGTTCATCGCGCTGCCGGCCTGCGTGTAGCCGTCGACGACGAGCGTGCCGCCGATCGCAGGCAACGCGCTCGCCAGCGTGATCGTGTGCGGTGCATTGCCCGGGATCGCGAACGCGATCGTGTCCGCGCCGGCCGCGGCATTCGCGCCCGTGACCGCGTCTCGCAGCGATCCGCTGCCGCTGTCCGCCGTGGTCGTGACGGTGAACGTCGCGGCCTGCGCGACCGCGGCGGCGCAGGCCGACAGCGCGGCGAACGCGCGAAGAATGACGATCGGGCTCATGCGATGGACCTCCATGGCAGGCAAGACGTTCGCGGCCGGCGTCGGACCTTGCGCGAACATGCGCCCGGACGGCAGCCCCGGAACGACCGACGCGCGTGACGTCGCTCATTGCCTGCCACGGCAAATGGCGCTCACAGGGGCCATGCATTCCCGATCCCGCCATGCGCGCGCGTTGCGCCGCGTCGGGGCACGATTCCGGGTGCTCGCCTGCCGTGCCATCTCGCGGCATGGCCCGCGGCTCCGCGAATGCGCGTGGCATGCACTGAGCCGGCGCATCGTCGGCGTGGAGATTCCCGATGCTTCGTCACTTCGCCGCCGGCCTGTTGATCGTCGTGCTCGCCGTGGAAGCTCCGGCCGCCACGTTCCAGGTCACGCGGACCGACGATCCGTCGCCGAATGGATGCGCTCCCGCCGATTGCTCGCTGCGCGAAGCGATGGCCGCGGCGGCGGCCAATGACCCGCTCGGGCCGACCGACGTGATCCTCGTTCCCGCCGGCACGATTTCGCTGACCCGCGGCGAGCTGACCCTGGTGTCACAGCCGCTGCGCGTGCAGGGCGCCGGCTCGAGCCTCACCCGCATCGTGCAGACCGAAGAATTCACCAACGTGTTCTGGACGGCCGCCGGGGCCGACCTTGCCGTGGTCGGCATGTCGCTAAAGTCCTTCCGCGCACCGGTCGACGGGTGCCATTCCGGCTTCCAGGGCGTTCCGCTGCTGGTCGACGACGTCATCTTCGAAGGCGGTACGCTGCAGGTCTGCGGTGTCAGCACGGTTCGCCGCAGCGAGATCCGCACAACGCTGTACGCGAACTATGGACAGACCGTCGTCGAGGACAGCGCGATCCGCGACTTCACGGTGCAGGGGAGCGGAGACACGCAGTTGACGCTGCGCCGCGTGCTGGTCGATGGCGAAATCGACCCGGCCAATCCGTTCGAGGCGGAACTGAGCCTGATCCGCGGCCAGCTCGTGATCGAGGACTCGACGATCACGCATTCGCACATGACCATGGTCGGCATCGGGCCGAGCACGCTGACGCTCCGTCGCGTGCACTACCTCGACAACACCGGTCCACTGCGGACCGAGACCGACGTGCTCGTGACGATCGACGACAGCCTGTTCGAGGACAACACGGCGCGCGCGCTGTACGCGGCCGGCGGCGCGGACTGGACCGTCAGCGGATCGAGCTTCGTCAACAACCGCGTCGACGGCAACGCGGGCGGTGCGATCGTGCTGGAAGACGACACGACACTGCGCATCCGCAACAGCACGTTCTCCGGCAACACGTTCTCCGTCGATGCCGCGGCCGACGGTGCGCGCGGCGCCGCGGTCGGCTTCCGCAACACGAGCGGCGCGCAACTGGTCCTGTCGCACGTGACGATGGTCCGGCCGGCGGTCATGCCGGTCGGCGTCGTCGGCACCGCGCTCGGCGGGCATGGCAACGGCATCGCGCTGTCGCTGTCCAACTCGATCGTGCAAGGCAGCTGCGGCTTCGATGCCGGCGTGGTCCCCAACAATGCCGGCAATGTCGAGAGTTCCGGCGATACCTGTCGCCTGGACCCGGACGCGAATCGCATCAACGTGAGTGTCGCCAACCTCGCACTCCGCGCACTGGCCAACAACGGCGGCCAGACGCCGACGCATTTCCCGGCACCCGCCAGCCATGCGATCGACCGCGCGAGCACGCCGCAATGCCTGTCGACCGACCAGCGCCACGTACTGCGCCCGGGCGGCCTGCGCTGCGATGCCGGAGCGGTCGAGGCCGATGGCAACGACCGATTGTTCGCCAGCGGCTTCGATCCGTAGGCGTTCACGAACGACGCACCGCCGGCGACCATGGTCGAACCGGTGCGTGGCCGCAACCGGGCCGGTGAGGACCCGGCGATTTCCGGCTTTGGCTACCAGGCCGGTCGATGCGCACGGGTCCGAAAAAGTGAACCTGACCCGTTCGTTGCTCCGTTCAACGCCCATCCGAGGAGACCCGATGATGCTGCGCCGCTATCTGCTCCTGCGCCTCGCGCTGCCCCTGCTCGTTGCCTCGCCGGCGCACGCCGTCACCTATTGCGTCGAGGACGCGACCGAACTGCAGCTCGTGCTTGATGCGGTCATGTCGAACGGCACGGACGACGTCATTCGCCTCGAGGCCGGCGTCTACCGCTCGACATCGCCCGATGGCTTCATCGCCTACGACTTCAACGCCGATTCGACCGAGCTCGAGATCAGCGGCGGCTGGACCAGCGGCTGTAGCCTGCGCCTGCCGAACGCGCGCAGCACGATCGACGGCGAATTCGAGCGTCCGGGGCTGGCGATCGGCGGCACCTCCGATGTCGGTGGCCGCGTGTTCGTGCGCAACCTTCAGTTCATCCGCGGCCTGTCGACCAACGGCAACCGCGCCGGCGGTCTCACGATCAATCGCGGTTACGACATCGTCGTCGAGTCGAACGTGTTCAGCGAAAACACCGTGCGCAACGAAAGTGGCGCGGCGAGCGGCGGACTGTACGCGCTGTCGGAAGGCTCGCTGGCCGTGCGCAACAACCTGTTCGTGCGCAACGATGCCGACCAGCCGAGCACGGCGGCGGCCGGCGCGGCCTCGCTGCACTGCTACGGCACGGGCGGGGCGTCCGCCAGCTTCATCAACAACACGGTAGTCGACAACACCGCCGACCTCGGCGCGGCCAGCGACACCGGCGGCGTGCGCGCGTACGGCCTCGTCAACTGCCCGTGGAGCGTCGCCAACAACCACCTGCGCGGCAATGCCGGCATCGATTTCAACCTCGCCATCGCCGGCATCACGCTGCGCAACAACAACCTCGGCGTCACCGGCGGCAGCGAGATCCCGGCCAGCAGCAGCGGCAACATCGACCTCGACCCGCAGTTCGTCTCGGCCACGAACCTGCGCCCGAAGCGCAGCTCGCCGCTCGTCGATGCCGGCCTCAACACGCCAACCGGCGGACTGCCGAGCGCGTCGTTCGATGGCGGACCACGCCTCGTCGGCGGCCAGGTCGACATCGGCGCCTACGAACTCGACGTCCTGTTCGCCAGCGGCTTCGATCCGTCGGGGTTCACCGACGACGCGCCGTAGTCCGGCCCTCCCCACGCATGGCCGCGCACGCCGTCGCCGAATCGGCTTAGACTGCGGCGTGCCCGACCGGCCTCGGCGCCGGTCCCGCGGGGAAAGGGGGCCTCGTGACGGCAGCCATTCGACACATCCTGTGCGCGGCGTTCCTGGCCGCGGAACCGGGTTCGGCATGGGCCGAGCCATCCGCGCCCGCGGCGCCTCGCGGCGGCTTCGACTACAGCGTCGCACCGATCACATCGACCTTCTACGGGGCGGTCGGCACGCCGACCGGAACGCAGGACGTCACCGTGGTCGCGGCGGTCGGCAATGCCGGTCCGGTCGTGTTCACGGGCTGCGTCTTCGGGGGGACCCATGCGGGCGACTTTTCGTTCTCGCCCGCACCAACCGATCCTCTCGGCGTGCTTCCCGGTGCAACGATCGGCCTGCCGATCCGCTTCACGGCCGGATCGCTCGGCCCGAGGAGTGCGAGCCTCACGTGCCAGACCCCCAACGGCACGGCGGTCGGCGGCGGCTTCCCGGTCCCGTTGAACGGGACGGGCGTGGCGAACACGCTGACCACGCCGCCGTCGCTCGCCTTCCCCGATACGCCACCGGGCTCGACCTCGGCACCGTCGAACGTCGTCGCCACCGCCGGGGCCGGCAACAGCGGCAACGTGACGATCACCTCGTGCAGCGTGAGTGGTGCCCATGCCGGCGACTTTGCGCAGACGCCGCCCGTGCTGAACCACACGCTCGCGCCCGGTGCGAGCGCGAACATCCCGCTGGCGTTTTCGCCGGCCGCACTCGGCCCGCGCACCGCCACATTGACCTGCGAAAGGACGAACGGGCCGCCGGCGACGTTCTCCGTCGCACTGTCGGGCACGGGGAGCACGTCGACTGCGGGCGCGATGACCGCGCGCGTCAGCGTCGCCACGGGAGGCGCGGAAGGCAACGACGACAGCCATGCCGGCAAGATATCGGAAGACGGCCGCTTTGCCGTCTTCACATCGAGCGCGAGCAACCTCGTCGCCGGCGACACGAACGCGTCGGACGACGTGTTCGTGCACGACCGCCAGACCGTCGAGACATGGCGCGTCAGCGTGTCGAGTTCCGGCGCGAACGGCTTCGGGCCGAGCTTCGGCGGCGCCATCTCGGCCGATGGCCGCTACGTCGCATTCCTTTCGTCGGTCGACAACCTGGTTCCGGGCGACACCAACAACGTCGTCGATGCCTTCGTGCGCGACCGCGTGTCGGCGCAGACGCAGCGCGTCAGCGTGACCAGCGGGGGCGCCCAGGCCAATGGCCCCTCCTTCTGCGTCGGCATCAGCGCCGACGGGCGCGAGGTCGCCTTCTCGTCATCGGCCTCGAATCTCGTCGCAGGCGATGCCAACCAGGCGAACGACGTGTTCGTGCACGATCGCCAGACCGGCCAGACCCAGCGCGTCAGCGTGACGAGTTCGGGCGGCGAGGCGCTGGGGCACAGCTACGCCTGCGCGCTGTCCGCCGACGGTCGCCATGTCGTCTTCGAATCCGAGGCGTTCAACCTGGCGCCCGGGCAGGACACGAACGGTGCGCTGGATGTGTTCGTTCGCGATCGCACGACCGGCCAGACACGGCGCGTCAGTGTCGCCAGCGACGGCAGCCAGGCCAACGGCGCGGGCTTTTCGCCCGTGCTGTCCGCCGACGGGCGGTTCGTCGCATTCGTCTCGGAAGCGAGCAACCTCGTGCCGTTCGACATCAACGCCGTCGCCGACGTCTTCGTGCACGACCGCGCAACCGGCCAGACGCAACGCGTCAGCGTCGCAACGTCCGGCATCCAGGGCAACGGGGCCAGCGTGGAACCCTCCGTATCGGCCGACGGTCGCTTCGTCGCCTTCGTTTCCGACGCCTGGAACCTCACCCCGGACGACAACAACGTCGCCGACGTGTTCGTTCGCGACCGCACCTCCGCAACGACCGCGAGGATCGTTCCGTACGGCGATGCGCCGTTCCTTTCCGCCGACGGAACGCGTGTGGCGTTTCAGTCCGCCGCCGATCATTTCGTGCCGGGCGACACCAATGCGGCCCGGGATGTGTTCGTGCACACGTTCGACGCGATCTACAGGAGCGGATTCGAGTAGCGGACCCGCGAAGCGCAGCGTGGAGCCGGAACAGTCCGCAACGAGGTCGTCCGGGTTCAATGGGCCGAGGTGCGGCCCCGCCCGGTGGTCGCGGGGCGCCCGATTCCGCGCGGGCAGCCGAGGTTCGGCGCGCATCTGTCCCCGGTCGCGGCCGGACTGCGTGGGACTGGCCGGATCCGGCGGCAAGGTCGCGCAAGCGGCGTCGGCGAATCCGTTGCCGATTGCGCCAACCTGCTCCCTGCCCGGAAGACCTGCGATGCCACGCACCCTCACGAAAGTCCTCGCCCTCGCCGCGATCTCGATGCTGCTCGCCTGGCCGCTCGCCGCGAACGCACAGAGCCCGCCGGTCTGCGGCTGGATGCCGGAGGCCCGGCTCGACGAGCTGCTGCCCTCGGGCGCGCCGTGGCGCACCGAGAGCGGCGGGCAGTCGGGCAGTTGCACGTTCGCCGGAACGATCGCGGGCGGCTGGCTCATGCTGAGCGTCACGCAGACGCTGCAGGACTCGCCCTCGGCCGCCGCGCGGATGGCCCGCGACCTGCGCACGCGCATGGGCGCGACCTTTCCCGTGCAGACGCTGCCGGCTCTCGGCACGGAAGGCTTCGCCTATCGCGACGAGTCCGATCCGGCACGCATCGGCGTCAATCTCGTCGGCCACCACCGGCAGATGGTCGCGATGGGCTTCCTCACCGGCCCGCGCGCGTTCGCGGACACGTCGCAGGGCCTCGTCGATTTCATGCGCGCCGCGCTGAAGGTGGCCGACCAGCGCGACGTCATCAAGGCCGCACGCCAGTGCCCGTATGTCGATGACCGCATCGCGAGGAGGCTGCTCGCCGGCGGCAAGTACGAGATCCAGCGCTACGGCGAAGACACCTGCGTCGCGCACAACGGCAAGGGCGCGATCCTGACCGTCAGCCGCATGCCGGGCCAGTCGATGGAAGCAACCGCCGCGTACCGCACCGGCGACTGCGAGTGGAAGCTGGCGCCGAAACTGGCCGATGCGCAGCTCGCCTCGCGCTGCACGCAAGGCAATGCACGCGCGCAAATCCACCGCGGCCTGGGACCGGATACGCTCGACTACACGTTCGTCCCCGGACACGAACCGACCGCCGCCGAGATCGACCTGTTGCAGGAACTGGTCAGTCGGCTCGACGAGGACGACTGACCCTGGCCGCTCGCCCTCGCGTCAGGCAGCCGTCCAGAAGCGGCACCGCCGCCGTTGCAATTCGTGCCCTCGCGCCTCGCCCCGACATGGCCCGTCGTTTGCGCGGCTTTCGCGTCCGGGTGCCGCGCGCTAGTGCACGGTCGGCGCCTGGCCGCAGCACTTCTTGAACTTCAGGCCCGAACCGCACGGGCAGGGATCGTTGCGTCCGGACTTCGGTGCCTCGCGTCGCATCGGCGCGCGCGTGACCATGGACGGTCGGGTCGGCCGACGCGCGAGCCAGTGCGCGTGAATCGCGGCAAGCGCGGGCACGACGGCGTCGACCCAGCGTCGGGCATTGCCCTCTTCCCGCGTGATCTCGCGTCCGGATGCTTCACCGAGGCGCAGGAACGGCATGATCATCCCCGCGCGATCTGCGGCGCCGAGAGCGCCGGCGGCATCGAGCCGCCAGAGTGCGGCCCAGTCATCTGCATTGAACCGCTGCGTGGCGGCGAGGAAGCCTTCGCACCACTCCGCCGCGCCCCACGCCGCATCGCGGAAAAACACCGGCTCGAATGCCGCCGGGTCTCGTGCGAACGCGCCGGCGATGCGATTCATGAGGCCCATGATCCGGCCCATCGTTTCGCGGGCCTGCGCCATGTCGGCAAACTCGACTTCCTGCTCGCCGCGCTCGAAATCCCACATCCAAGGCATCCAGGCCGACGGCATCACGACATGCGGGCCGATGACGAGGGCAGTCAGGAATCCCTCCAGCGTCGCGACATCCATGGCCGATTCGGGTACGTGCTCGGAGCCGAGGAACGCGTCGAGGCGCTTGAGGTCGGCATCGGTGATGTCGGGCGGTGCGTTCATTCGATCGGCTCATCCTGTCGTTCGTGGATCGTTTCCGGCAGCGAAACCTGCTCGACCCGTTCGATGCCGGGTGGGAAGCGAGTCGGGCCGCGCACCCTGCCATGTTGACACCGTTCCGTCGGGCCCTGGTCCTGGCCTGCGCGGACGGCCCATTGCGTGGACGGAAGCGATCCCGCGCGCATGGAGCCAACGATGCCCCGCCTCGCCAATGGCCTGTTCCTGTGCTTCCTCGCCGGCACCGGCGCGACAGTACACGCTCAGGACACCTACGTCGTCACGCGCTTCGATGATCCATCCCCGAACGGGTGCATTGCCAGCGATTGCTCGCTGCGCGAGGCGATGGCCGCAGCGAACGGCGACTACGGCCACGACATCATCGAACTCGGCGCGGGCACCTACACGCTGCGCAGCACGCTGGTGGCGAGCGGATCCGTCTCGATCGTCGGTGTCGGCGCCGCGAGCACGCGCATCGTGACCTCGGTGTCGCTCGATCCTGCCCTGCAGATCGACGAGTCGCTGCCGATCCTGTTCGAGTTGTACGATCTGTCGCTCGATGCACGCGGTGGCTTCGAACTCAAGGGGCGGGCCGATTCGGTCATCAACCTCGATGGCGTCGAGTTGCCGAACACCTCGGGCAAGGTATGGATCGCCGAGGCCTTCGGCGCCAGCACGACGGTCAGGGACACCTGGAGTGCAGGCTCGCTGGTGATCTCGGGCGCGATCGGCAGCGTGATCAAGGACAGCCGCTTCGCCAAGCTGACCGTGCTGCAGACCGACGTCGACCATGCCGCGGCGTACGGCACGACGATCGAACGCGTCACCGTGGACGGCACGGGCTACACCGGTTCGGGCATGCGCATCGGCTCGATCGGTGCGGTGAGTCTCGCCGATGTGACGGTACGCAACACGCGCTACGGCCTGCGCTTCGAGAAGGCCACGCCATCGGTGACGATCGATCGCCTGCACTACCTCGCGAACAGCGAGCCGCTCGAGTTCACGCTCGACTCCGGGGTCCTGATCCGCGACAGCGAGTTCGTGGCCAACGTCGCCCTCGACGGCGCCGGCCAGCCCGGCGCGTTGTGGGTGCGCGGCGACGATGCCATCGTGCAGGTCGAACGCTCGACCTTCGACACCAACAAGGGCAGCTCGCCTGCCGGCGGTGCGGCGTTCGTCGAGAACGGCGCTGCGCTGGTCATCAGCCAGAGCACGTTCTCGAACAACTCGTTCACCGCCGCAACCGCAGCGAGCGGACCGCGCGGCGGCGCCGTCGGCTATCGCGGCAGCGCCGGGCGGACCATCCTGCGCCTGATCGGCACGACCCTGGTTGCCCCGACGTACGCCGTGGCCGGCATCAACGGCTCACTGATCGGCGGATTCGGCGCGCAGGCCGAGGCGCAGGTTCGTCTCTACAACAGCATCGTCGACGGCTCGTGCGCGACGGGCATCGATCTCGACCATGTCGAAGGCAGCATCAGCACCGGCAGCAACAGCTGCCAGTTCCCGGCATTCACCAACCGCGCCGGCGCGACCAAGGCACAGCTCGCCCTCGGCAGCCTCGGCAACAACGGCGGACCGACGAAAACCCATCTACCCGCCACCGGCAGCATCGCCATCAATGCCGGCACGGACTACGGTTGCTACCTGGTAGCGAAGGACCAACGCGGCTACGCACGCCGCAGCGGCAGCGCCTGCGATGCCGGCTCGGTCGAGACGGGATAGGTGGCGCCATGACGGTGCAGTCGTCGGCAACGGGTCCCGCGCCAACTCGCGTGCGCTCAGCCGGTCGGATCGAGCGGCGGCAGTCCCTCGATTGAGCGCAGCAGGCGCGTCGTCGCGTCGATCACGTCGGCGAGCAGCCGATCGTCGCGTTCCAGATGGCCTTCGTACTCCGCCAGGTTGCGCCGCTCGTGCGCCTTCGCGAGCACGCGCCAGGCCTCGGCAGGAAGGCCGAGCGTATGCGGCAGGGTCTGGAAGGCGAGATAGCGCGCGTCGCATCGATAACCGGCTCGCCGCAGCGCATGCAGGGCCAGTGCATGGCTCGCGTTGTAGGCAAGATCGAAGCGGCTGTCGAACGAAAGGCTCGTGTTCGCCGCATCGGCGAGACGCTTGCGTGCCGAATCGAGCAGGCCATCGAGTTCGCGCAGCGACGGCGGCTCGCGCTTGAGCTTGCCGATGCGGACGCGGTTGTCGAGTTCAGCCGAGGTCATGCTCGGACCCGATCACGAACAGCTTCGGCTGGGCCGCAATGCGTGCCGTGAAGCTGTCGGCCTCCGCCCGCTTGCGGCGCCACTCCGCATGCGTCATCAGATTGGGGCTGATCGATCGAGCGAGTGCGGCCTCGACCGGCGGCAGCACGGCATACAGCGCGGCGTAGTCGAGATCGTCCGTGATCAGCATGAGGTCGATGTCGCTGCCGGCGTGGTCGGCGCCCTTCGCCACCGAGCCGTAGACGAACGCGGCGCCGATTCGATCGGCAAGCGGCTGCAGAGCCTCGAACAGCGGCGCGACCAGTCCCGTCGTCTTGCGCACGAGGCTGCACAACTCGGCGAACAGCGGCGAGTGTTCGTTGGCCTGGTAGAACTTCTGGTTGCCGACCGACTCCACACGCACGAGTCCGGTCGCCGCCAGACGCACCAGCATCCGGTGCACGGCCCCCGTGCCGGCGCCGGCGATGCGGATCAGCTGCGCACTCTGGAACCGCCGCTGCGGCTGGCCGAACAGCAGGCCCAGCACACGCTGTTGCACCGACGTGAACAGCACGTCGGCCAGCGCGGTCGGCGCGGAAATGGCGGAGAGGGCTTTCGTTCCCATTTTGGGAATGATCATGCCCGAATCGGGAACGATGCGAGGAGCGACGCTCTCGATGGCACTCGCCGGCAGCCGTCGTTCAAGGACTCAGCTGCTTCTGCTCAGGTCAGGCCGCTGACATATAGGGCTCGTCGGCTAGCCTGATGTCTCTCGTCTGGTACGGGATGAACCTGACCCCGCTCTTGCGTCAGTCCTCGGCGATGCCCTCGAATCCGTCGGTGAACAGCGTGTCGGTCACGGTCACCTCGATCGAGGTCTCGACCGTGTTGCTGCCGGCGATGACCAGGATGGCGGTCGGTTGAGGGTCGATCGCGCCAAGGTGCAGCTCGCAACTTGCGGCGGGAGGCAGTGGATCGACGCAGGTGCCGAGGTCGACGTCGATCGTGCTGCCGGGCGGCACGTCGACGGTGAGGGCTTGCGCGGTCACGGTCGAGGCAGCGTCGTTGGCGATGCTGACCGTGGCCGTGCCGCCGGCCGCGAACGACACGACGGCCGGCGTCGCGGTGATCAGCGCGCGCGGTGACGCAACGACCGTGATCGCCAACAGATCGGCCGCAGACGGGCGTGCGCAGGCGAACTGCTCCCAGCACACGATGGGCCCGCCATGCACGCCGCTGCCCATCTGACTGCCGACCAGGCGCAGGCTCAACACGCACGATGCCAATGGGGCCAGTGTCGACGGCTGCGGACACAGGCCCGCGCCCGCCAGCACCGAAATGCCGGGGATCGGCATCATCGTCCACGTCCTCGGCCGCAAGGAGCGGTTCGTCAGCCGGTACTGGACGTTCGCTTCCGCACCGTCGGGCAGCGTGAGCGTCGTCGGTGTCAGGGCCTCGAACTCGATGACGGGGACTTGCGCCCACGCGGTCATCGACAACACGACGCTGGCGATGAGCAACGGAACCCGCGCGTGCAACCGGCGTGTACGCGCATACGATGTCATCGCCGCTCACCCTGCCGTCGCGCAAGACACTTCAATTTAATCATGCGTCGCCATCGCGTGACCAAGCGCCGCGCGCCCGCCGGTCCGAGGAAGCGGGGTCAGGCTCATTCCTGCAGTTGCTCCCGCGCCGGCAATGAACCCGCGGTTTCGGCACAGGTCAGGCTGCCAAGGCATCGACCTCGTCGGACGCCTTCAGCCCGCGCTTGGCTCGGGAAGTGAACCTGACCGCGTTCTTGGTTTCGCTCAGCGATCCGGGGACTCAAACCTCTGTGCCGCGATGTCGAGCTGATAGGTGCGGTTATCTTCGTTCCACTTGAACTCCATCGAAACGTCGACATCGCTATCGACGCTAATCGCCCCCACCGCGGACACACGGACATCGAGCCGCTCGTAGGAGATGTAGTTCTTCGCATGCGCCGGCGTGCGACTCAGGCAGGCGAACGCCCGGCGGAAATTGTTGTGCGCGAACTCCGTCGCGCTGTGGTCGATCAGATACGCGCAGAGGCGCGATCCGGGCTCGTAGTCACCGTGAAGGCAGTCCTTGGAATAAAGGCTATCGGGGTGGCGTTTGGACGACCCCCAGGCGGTTTCAAGCGTGATGGAGCGCGACTCCCCAGCTTTGACGCTGTTCGCAAACGCAGCGAGCTCCTGGCAGAGCGGGTCGTGTGCAAGACGCACCGACGCGCAGCCGGACTGCAACAGCATCGTGAGAAGGCCGAGGGTGCCGAAGGAACGCGTCATACCTTGTCGGCTCGTCGTGCGCACGGAAATGAAAAGAGCGGCTCCGATCAGGATACTCGGTCAAGAAAGCGAGAGAGGTTCCGAGATCCAAACCCGTCCCCCGTTCGCTTGCCTTCTCCCCAGCGATTGGTGCGGGAAGTGAACCTGACCCTGAGGTTTCCCCACGAATTCACGCGGACACGATCATCTGATCGAGCGTGGCGGCGGGCAGCGTTCGCAATCGTTCCAGCCACGACGGTGTTCGATCCATGGGCCAGCCTC
>JAFLDX010000002.1 GCA_017302215.1 Lysobacterales bacterium | reverse complement strand
GGCGGATCCGCGCAATCGACCGGCACGCTGAGCAACCACGGCGTGCTGCAGGCGCCGAGTGCCGCGGCGACCCCGGCGAGTGGTCCGCGGAATGCCGGGGCGGCGTCGGCGATCACCTCGGCATGGCGCGCGTAGTCCGCGTGCGAGCGGTTGGCCACGATCATTGCCTGCTCGAGGCCCTGCCCGCGCAGGACCGCGAGCACGCGCGCGACGAGCGGGGTTGCGCCGACGCGCACGAGTCCCTTGTCGACGCCGCCCATGCGTTCGCCGCGGCCTCCGGCAAGGATCGCCACGGTCGTCACGCGCGCGTCGATCGGGGACATGATGGCGACACCGCGCTCAGCGCTTGCCGCGCTTGGCGTTGCGGATCATGCGCTGGCGGCGCTTCTGCTGGCCTTCGGTCAGCACGTTCTTCTTGCCGGCGTAGGGGTTCTCGCCCTCGCTGAAATCGATGCGGATCGGCGTGCCTTCGAGCCGGTAGCGCTTGCGGAAGAAGTTCTCGAGATAGCGACGGTACGACTCGGCGAGGTGCTTCGTGCGCGAACCGTGGATGACGATCGTCGGCGGATTCGAGCCGCCCGGGTGGGCGTACTTGAGCTTCGGCGCGTGCCCGCGCACGAGCGGCGGCTGGTAGGCGCCGTAGGCCGCTTCGAGCGCGCGCGTAAGATCGGAGGCGGTCATCTTGCGGTTTGCCGCGGCATATGCGCGGTTGACCGCTTTCATCAGTTCGCCGATGCCGCTGCCGTGCAGGGCCGAGATCGTCACGCGCGGCGCCCACTCGACGAACACGAGCTTGCGCTCGAGCGAGTTGCGGCATTGCTCGCGATCGTACGTGCGCAAGCCGTCCCACTTGTTGGCGGCGATGACCAGCGCGCGCCCGGCCTCGAGCGCATGGCCGATCAGCCCGGCATCCTGGTCGGTCACGCCTTCGCTTGCATCGAGCAGCATGATCACGACGTTGGCCGCCTCGATCGACTGCAGCGTCTTGATCACGCTGAACTTCTCGACGGCATCGTCGATGCGGCCCTTGCGTCGCACGCCGGCCGTGTCGATCAGGGTGTAGCGGCGACCGTCGCGTTCGAGCGGGATGCGGATCGAGTCGCGCGTCGTGCCGGCGACGTCCGAGACGATGACGCGGTCCTCGCCGAGCAGGCGGTTGACGAGGGTCGACTTGCCGACGTTCGGACGACCGACGACGGCGACGCGGATGCCACCTACGTCGGCGTCGCTGGCGACCTCGTCGAATGCGGGCGGCAGCACGTCGGCCAACGCGGCGAGCAGCGGCTGCACGCCGCGGCCGTGGGCGGCGGCGAGCGGCAGCGCGGCGGCGAAACCGAGCCGCGAGAAATCGGCCAGCGCCGCCGCCTCGTCGAGGCCGTCGGTCTTGTTGACCCCGAGCAGGACCGGCTTGCCGGCCTTGCGCAGGCGCGCCAGGATCGCCTGGTCGGTCGGCAGCAGGCCGTCGCGCGCATCGACCACGAAGACGATCGCGTCGGCTTCGTCGATCGCATGATCGACCTGGCGCGCGGTCAGGCCGGCCAGGCCCTCCTCGCTGTCGGCGAGGCCACCGGTATCGACGACGACGAAGCGGCGCGGCTCGAGCCGGCAAATGCCGTAATGGCGATCACGGGTGACGCCCGGCAGGTCGGCGACGAGCGCGTCGCGCGACCGCGTGAGGACATTGAACAACGTCGACTTGCCGACGTTCGGGCGGCCGACCAGTGCGACGACGGGAAGCATCGCGGACGCTCCGTTCACGGGAAAATCAGGCGCGACGGCGCGCAACCGCGCCGCCGGCCTCAGGGTGAACGCCAGGCACCGATGCGGCCTTCGACGTCCTCGACGTAGACGACGTCGCCGGCCACGACCGGAGCGGACTCGATCGGCTTCTTCGACAGCCGCTCGCGCGCGGCGAACGCGCCGGTATCGAGGTCGAGCCAGTGCACATAGCCTTCGAGGTCACCGACGACCGCGTGATTGCCGACGATCGCCGGCGCGCCGAGCCAGCGGTGCAGCAGGCCGTCCTGCTTCCACAGGTTCGCGCCGCCCTGGCGGTCGAAGGCCCACACGTTGCCTTCCGCATCGGTGACGACGACGGCCCTCGCATTTACCGCGACGCCGGCGTAGCTCGACATGTCGCGTCCCCACGCCGGCCGTCCGCTGTCGGCGTTGAAGGCCGCGAGCTGGCCGCGGTAGGAGGCCGCGATCACTTCGCCGGCGTCGACGACGAGTTCACCGTCGACATCGGAAAGGCGCTCCACTTCGGTCTTGCCTTCGGCGGCAGCGAGCATCTGCGTCCATGCCAGTGCACCGTCGCTGCTGCGCACGGCGACCACCCGCCCGCTGTCGTAACCGTTGTAGACCAGGTCACCTTCGATCACCGGCGGCGAGTTGCCGCGCAGGCTCAGCACCGGCACGGCCTGCTCGTAGACCCACTTGCGTGCGCCGTCGGCCGGATCGAGGCCGAACAGGCGGCCGTTCTGCGCGCGCACCGCGATCAGCCCGGTCCCGATCGCCGGTGCGGTGATGACCTCGGCGTCGAGGCGACTGCTCCAGCGCGGGCTGCCGTCGGCGGCCGAAAATGCCTGCACGGATCCGTCGAGCGAACCGACCACGACGAGGTCATCGCTCGCCGCCGGTCCACCGGACCAGCGCTGTTGCTTGTCGCGCACGGTCCACAGCGTGCGCCCGCTGCCGGCATCGAGCGCGAGCACGCTGCCGTCGACGCCCGCGACGTACAGGCGTCCGTCGTGCACGGCCGGGCGCATGCGCGCACCCGAGGTGCCGGCACCCTTGCCGGCGCTCGCCGTCCACAGTTGTTGCACGGACGCCGTCGGCGCGAACGTCGCGAGCGGAGTGGGCGGCTCCACATTGTCCTTGCGACCGAGGTTCTGGAACCATTTGCAGCCACCGAGCGCGAGCGCGCTCGCGGCGACGATCAGGGCGAGACGCCTCATGACTTGCTGGTCTCCGCCGTCGGCAGGTCGCCGAGCTTCATCTGGACGATGTCGCGTCCGGGCGCCATCGGATCGAGCGACTTCAGCGCTTCCTCGTACGCCGCACGCGCGTCGGCAGGACGACCGAGCTTGGCCAGCGCATCGCCGCGCAGTTCACTGGCCAGCGCGTTGAAGTCGGCTTTCGGCACGCCATCAAGGCGCGCGAGCGCGGCCGCGGCATCGCCGGCGGCGAGGGTCACGCGCGCGGTACGCAGGGCGATCAGCGATTTCAGCACCGGATCGGCGGCGTTGCGGTCGGCGAATGCGAGATCGGCCTGGGCGGCCGCGAGGTCGCCTTTGCGCACGGCGGCTTCCGCCTGTGCGAGGGCAGCGAACACGGCGTACGCACTGGCGGAATGTCCACTGCGCAGCGACTCGGCGATCTTCGCCGCGTCGTCGTCGCGCTTGGCGGCGACGGCGTCCATGAACGCGCGATACTGCAGGGCCGCTTCGCCCTGGTTGCGCACCTGACGCGCCTTCCACTGCTGCCAGCCGAAGATCAGGGCTAGGCCGATCGCGATGCCGACCGCGATCGACATCGCATTGGCGCGCAACCACTTGCGCACCAGTTCGCCTTGTTCGTGCTCGTCGAGTACTTCAAACGCCATTGGATTCACCGGGTTGGTCGTCGCGCACGGACAGGAGCCGGCGAGCCGGCGGGCGCAACGCGAGGGCGTCTAGGTTATCAGGAATCCGGCGCGCGGCCGTAAAAAAGCCGTGCGGCACGCGCTGTCGAGGCGCCCGGTTCGACGACCGCGCGCGACGCACGGTCGCCATCGCGCGGCTGCGGGATCGGTCCTCAGTAGTCGGCGCGGCTGACGCCCGTGCCCGACTCGAACGCCTTGAAGTGGGCGACGTTGGCGCGCCGGAATGGCGCGAGGTCGAGTGGCGTGCCGTCGACGAGTACTTCCGCCCCCTCGGCGTTGCCGATGCGCACGGCGATCGCGCGATCGCTCGAATACTCCTTGCGCGTCCCGGCCGCGAGCAGGCCGTACTCGAGCTTCTCGCCATCGGCCGTGGTCACTTCGACCCAGCTCGACTGGCGCAGCACGAGGCTGAGCGTGTGCGTCGCAGCGGCGGGCGCGGCGACGATGGCCGACGGCGACGGCGACGCCGGCGCGGCGAACGGCGCCATCGACGCGACGATCGGCGCCTGCGCATCGCTCACGATCGGCTGCGGCGCCGGAGGAACCGCAACCGCGGGCTGCACCTCGGCCGCGCCGGTGGACGCAGCGCCCGTGGTCGCCTCGACCGTCGTGGCTGCAGCATTGGCCGACGGGGCGGCATCGAGCAGCACGGTGCGGGCAAGGTTCTGTTCGAGACCGCCGTGCGTGGCCAGCCAGACGGCCGGACCGATCACGAGACCGGTCAGGATCAGGTAAGTCGCGCTGACCGAGTAGCGATCGAGCAGGTAACGCGAGCGCGACACCGTGCCGGTCGCGACGAGCGGCGTCTCACGCGAATGAGTGTCGACGATGCGGTCGGCGAGCATCGTCGGCAGGCCGAGCAGGCGCGTATAGCTGACCAGGTAACCGCGCAGGTACACCGCGTGCGCAATGCCGCTGTAGTCGTCTTCCTCGATGCGGCGGACCAGCCCGGCCTGCCATTTGAGGCGCGCGGCGACATCCTCGCGCGACCAGCCACGCCGTTCGCGTTCGCGCCGCAGGCGCGTGCCGACCGATGCGTCGGCGACGATGGCCTCTTCGGAAGGCGTGTCGATCGCGGCAGGGAGTCGATCAGGATGCTCGTCGATTCCGGCAGTGCTCACAGGGGTCTCCGGGTCAAACTTCAGGTCGAGCTGGCGATGATCCACATCGTCATTCCGACTGGTCGATGCTTCTGCGTCGCCTTCCCACGACGCAGCGGATCGGTGCGGTCCGTTGGCACTCACGGCGACACCGGGACGTTGAGCGAGCGTGCCTGCTCGGAATCGGGAAACCGCTCGCGCAGGCGCCGCGTGTAGTCGACTGCGGCTGTTCCGTTGCCGAGCCGCAGCTCGATGTTGCGCCCGAGCAGCAGCGACTGCGCGGTCGGCTGGCCGATCGCCTCGTAGCGCTGGATGAAGGCGCGTGCCTTGAAGAACTCGTTCTTGCGGTAGAGCAGGTCGGCCATCTGCACGAGGGCCTCGGCGTTGTCGGGGCCGCGCTCGAGGGCAAGGCGCAGGTCGCGCTCCGCGGCGTCGAGTCGGCCACCTTTCAAGGCGCAGGTGCCGGCATTGGCGAGCGCGACGGCCGGGGTCTGGTAGAACGGGTCGGCGACCGCGATCTCGAAGTGCGTGGCGGCCTCGTCATAGCGAGCGAGCTTGTTGCACAGGAACCAGCCGAGGTTGTTGTTCTCGTTGCCGGACTTGGGCCGCAACTGGGCGGCGCGCCGGTAGTGCTCCTCGGCATGGACGTTGTCGCCGATGCGCTCGAACAGCACCGCGATCACGGTGTGCGCATCGGCGTGACGCGGGTCGGCGGCGAGCGCCTTCTGCAGCTTCTCGAGCGCCACCTCGAGCTTGCCCTGCTGCATGTAGCCGAGGCCGAGCGCGGTGTTGTCCTTGGCGATCTTGGTCTTCGGATTCTCGGGATCGCCGGCCGGCTTGGCGCGCGCGGAGGAAGAGGTAGCCGACGTGCCGCCGGTCGTGGCGCAGGCCGCCAGCCCGAGCATGCAGGCCGCGGCGAACACGGCTGCCAGGATGCGCTCAGGCCGCATCGGCCACCCCCTGGGCGAGCTTGCGCTGGAACTCGGCCTGGCGACGCGTGCGATCGAGCACCTGGCCCTTGAGCTGGCCGCACGCCGCGTCGATGTCGTCGCCGCGCGTGCGCCGCACCATGGTCAACACGCCGGCATCGAGCAGGATCTTCTGGAACGCGCGGATCGCGCTTTCGTCCGAGCGCTCGAAGCGCGTGCCGGCGAACGGATTGAACGGGATCAGGTTGACCTTGGCCGGCAGCCTGCGCATGAGCTTGACCAGCTGGCGCGCGAGTTCCGGCGTGTCGTTGACGCCCTTCATCATGGTGTATTCGAACGTGATCGTCGTGCGCGGGCGGCGCGCGGCGTAGCGAGCACAGGCTTCGAGCAGCTCGGCGATCGGGTACTTCCGGTTGAGCGGGACGAGTTCCGTGCGCAGCGCGTCGTTCGGCGCGTGCAGCGAAACGGCGAGCGACACGTCGCTCTCGTCCGACAGGCGGTCGATCATCGGCACGAGGCCGGCGGTCGACAGCGTGACGCGCTTGTTGGCGAGGCCGAAGCCGAGGTCGTCGCGCATGATGCTCATCGCGCGCACGACGTTGTCGAAGTTGAGCAGCGGCTCGCCCATGCCCATCATCACGACATTGGTGAGCTTGCGCTGGTGGTGCGGCACGTTGCCGAGGTGGCGTGCGGCGACCCAGACCTGGCCGATGATCTCGGCGGTCGACAGATTGCGGTTGAAGCCCTGCGTGGCGGTCGAACAGAACTGGCAGTTGAGGCCGCAGCCGACCTGGGAGGACACGCACAGCGTGCCGCGCGTGCTCTCCGGGATGAACACGGCCTCGATCGCGTTGCCGGCGTCCATGCCGAGCAGCCACTTGTGCGTGCCGTCGCTGGACTGCTTTTCGAACAGCACGTTCGGCGGAACGATCTCGGCGATCCCCTCGAGCTTCGTGCGCAGGGCCTTGCCGACGTCGGTCATCGCGGCGAACCCGGTGACGTGGCGGTGGTACATCCACTTCATGACCTGATCGGCGCGATACGGCTTTTCGCCGGCCTGCGCGAAGAAATCGCGCAGGCCGTTGCGGTCGAGGCCGAACAGATTGGTCTTTTCTGCCGTCACCGGGTCATGCTCAGCGTGCTGCGATCTCGGAGGCCGCGAAGAAGTAAGCGATTTCCGACTGTGCGGTTTCCGGTGCATCGGAACCGTGAACTGCGTTGGCGTCGATCGAATCGGCGAAGTCGGCGCGGATCGTGCCCTTCTCGGCCTTCTTCGGGTCGGTCGCACCCATCAGCTCGCGGTTCTTCGCGATCGCGTTCTCGCCTTCGAGGGCCTGGATCATGACCGGTCCGGAGATCATGAACTCGACGAGCGCGTTGAAGAACGGACGCTCGCGGTGCACGGCGTAGAAGCCCTCGGCCTCGGCGCGCGAGAGCTGCTTCATGCGCGCCGCGATGATCTTCAGGCCGCCCTTCTCGAAGCGGGAATAGATTTCGCCGATGACGTTCTTCTTGACCGCGTCGGGCTTGATGATGGAAAGGGTGCGCTCGAGCGCCATTGTTCAGGAACCTTGCAGGTCGAGGGATACGGACGCCCGGGGGATTCGCAAGGCAAATCCGCGTCAATCCGGGCAGTTAGCGGACAAAACCGCCGCGCATTCTAGATCGTTTCCGTGCGCGATTGCACCCCAAGACTGCGTTTTTGTTCGCATTTGCGGTTTGCCGACGGTCACGGCGGCGCGTATGATTCAAACGATCGTTTGGTCGATCGCCCCTCACGACGCAGGTAACGACGCTTGGAATCCCCCCATTTCTCGACCAAGGAGCGCATCCTCGGCGCCGCCGAGGAGCTGTTCGCGCGCAACGGATTCGCCGGCGCCTCGCTGCGCGAACTGACCTCGGTCGCCAAGGTCAACCTCGCCGCCGTCAACTACCACTTCGGCTCGAAGGACAACCTCGTCAACGAGGTGTTCCGCCGCCGCCTCGACGAGCTCAGCGCGCAGCGGCTCGATGCGCTGGCGCGCGTGCTGGCCCAGCCCGAGACCAGCCTCGAGGACATCCTCGCGGCCTTCATCCATCCGGCCCTGCTGCTGTCGCTCGACACCTCCGGCGGCGCGACCTTCGTGCGCGTGCTGGCCCGCGCCTACGCCGAGCACAACGAACGCCTGCGCAAGTTCCTTTCCGAGAACTACGGCCACGTGCTCAAGGAGTTCGCCGCGGCGTTCGGCGCACGCCTGCCCCATCTCGACAAGGAAGAGCTGTACTGGCGCATCGACATCATCGCCGGCGCCCTCACCTACGCGATGGCCGACTTCGGCGTGATCAAGCGCCGCGCCAGCCTGTCCGACAAGGTTCATCGCGAGCGCGCCGCCGAGCACCTCATCCGCTTCGCCGCAGCCGGATTGAGAGCATGAAGGGAGCGGTAAGGGGCGAGCGGCGAGCGCTCGATACCCGAACACCGGAACGAGCCTGCAAATGCACTTGCGCGAATCGCGCCGTACGACATTCCCGTTCGCGATGATGCCCGGTCCTCGCGCCCTCGCACCTCGCCTCCAACCCCTCGCCTCCAGGTCCCAACCCCCAGCCCCCACCCACGGAGCTCCCGATGACCCCCAGCCCCCTCCGCATCCGCAGGGCCGCCGTGCTCGGCGCCGGCGTCATGGGCGCGCAGATCGCCGCGCACCTGACCAATGCCGATGTCGAAACCGTCCTGTTCGACCTCGCCGCCAAGGAGGGGCCGAAGAACGGCATCGTGACGAAGGCGATCGCCAACCTGGCCAAGCTGTCGCCGGCGCCGCTGGCCGACCCGACGCGCGCCGCGGCGATCATCCCGGCCAACTACGACGAGCACCTCGACCTGCTGAAGGGCTGCGACCTGATTATCGAGGCGATCGCGGAACGCCTCGACTGGAAGCTCGATCTCTACAAGAAGATTGCGCCGCATGTATCTGATTCTGCTTTCATTGCGAGCAACACCTCGGGGCTTTCGATCAATGCCCTGGCGGAAGCCCTGCCGGCCGCCCTGCGCCCGCGCTTCAGCGGCATCCACTTCTTCAATCCGCCGCGCTACATGCACCTCGTCGAGCTGATCCCGGACCGGGAGACCGACCCGGCCCTGCTTGCCGGCCTCGAAACCTTCCTGACCACCACGCTCGGCAAGGGCGTCGTGCATGCGAAGGACACGCCGAACTTCATCGGCAACCGCATCGGCGTGTTCTCGATCCTCGCCACCATGCATCACACCGAGCAGTTCAAGCTCGGCTTCGATGCGGTCGACGCGATCACCGGCCCCGCGATCGGTCGTCCGAAGAGCGCCACCTACCGCACCTCGGACGTGGTCGGCCTCGACACGATGGCGCACGTCATCAAGACCATGCGCGACACCCTGCCCGACGATCCCTGGCATCGTTACTTCAACGCCCCGGCCTGGCTGCAGGCCCTGATCGACCAGGGCGCACTCGGCCAGAAGACCGGCGCCGGTTTCTTCCGCAAGGTCGGCAAGGACATTCACGTCCTCGACCTGGCCAGGCGCGACTACCGCCCGGCCAGCGAAGGCGCGAGCGACGAGGTCGCGAAGATCCTCGCCATCAAGAACCCCGCCGAGAAGTTCGCCGCGCTGCGCGCCTCGTCCGACCCGCAGGCGCAGTTCCTGTGGGCGATGTTCCGCGACCTGTTCCACTACACGGCCTACCACCTCGCCGACATCGCCGAGACCGCACGCCATGTCGACTTCGCGATCCGCTGGGGCTACGGCTGGAAGCTCGGTCCGTTCGAGACCTGGCAGGCCGCCGGGTGGAAGCAAGTCGCGCAGTGGATCGCCGAGGACATCGCGGCCGGCAAGGCCATGAGCGACGCGCCGTTGCCGGCCTGGGTCAGTGATGGCCGCGACGGCGTCCACGGCGCCGACGGGTCGTACTCGCCCGCCGCCGGCCGCAACCTGCCGCGCTCGAATGCACCCGTATACGCGCGCCAGCCGTTCCCGGACCCGCTGCTCGGCGAGCGCTTCGACACGGGCGCGACGGCCTGGGAAAACGACGGCGTGCGCCTGTGGTCGCTCGGCGGCGACATCGGCATCGTCTCGTTCAAGACCAAGATGAACACGGTCAACGACGCCGTGCTCGACGGCCTGCAGCGCGCGATCGACGAGGCCGAACGGACCTTCAAGGGTCTGGTGATCTGGCAGACCGGCGAGCCGTTCTCGGCCGGTGCCGACCTCAAGGGCGCGCTCGGCCTCGTCCAGGCCGGAAAGATCGACGCGTTCGAGGCCATGGTGCGCAACTTCCAGGCGACCAGCCAACGCATCAAGTACGCGCTCGTGCCGGTCGTCGCCGCGGTGCGCGGCATGGCCTTCGGCGGCGGCTGCGAATTCCAGATGCATGCCGCGCGCACGGTGGCCGCGCTCGAGAGCTACATCGGCCTCGTCGAGGCCGGCGTCGGCCTGCTGCCGGCCGGTGGCGGCCTCAAGGAACTCGCCCTGCGCGCCTCGCGCAATGCGGTCGGCGACGCCTTCGACGGCATCAAGAAGGTGTTCGAGACGGTCGCCATGGCCAAGGTCTCGGGCAGCGCGCTCGAAGCGAAGCAGCTTGGCCTGCTGCGCCCGGACGACGTGGTCGTGTTCAACGGCTACGAGCTGCTGCATGTGGCGAGCAAGGTCGCCGATTCGCTGGCCGAATCGGGCTGGCGTCCGCCGCTGCCGGCGCGCGAGATCACCGTCGCCGGCGATGTCGGCACGGCGACGCTCAAGATGATGCTCGTCAACATGCTCGAAGGCCGCTTCATCTCGCCGCACGATTTCGAGATCGCCAGCCGCATCGCCGACACGCTGTCCGGCGGCGGCGTCGAGCGCGGTTCGCTGGTCGACGAACAATGGCTGCTCGACCTCGAACGCCGGCACTTCGTCGAACTCGCGCAGATGCAGAAGACGCAGGAGCGCATCGCCCACACGCTCGCGACCGGCAAGCCGCTGAGGAACTGACCGTGCGCAGCCAGGCCCTTCGTACCCCCTCCCCTTTCATCACGCGCAGCGCCGTTGTCGCGCGCGCCGGAGCAAACCCATGAGCCGACAGATCCAGGACGCCTACATCGTCTCCGCCGTGCGCACGCCGGTCGGAAAGGCACCGCGCGGCGTGTTCCGCAACACGCGCCCGGACGACCT
The DNA here is from genome assembly GCA_017302215.1 of Lysobacterales bacterium. Classification (GTDB taxonomy): domain Bacteria; phylum Pseudomonadota; class Gammaproteobacteria; order Xanthomonadales; family Rhodanobacteraceae; genus Dokdonella. The sequence goes on along the minus strand of JAFLDX010000002.1, from coordinate 51,368 downwards.
GCTCGCCCATGTCGTGCGCCACGCCGTGTCCGCCGCACCCGGCATCGATCCCGCCCGCATCGACGATGCGGTGATCGGCTGCGCGATGCCCGAGGCCGAGCAGGGCATGAACGTCGCCCGCATCGGCATTCTTCTGGCCGGCCTTCCGAACAGCGTGCCGGCGCAGACGATCAACCGCTTCTGTTCATCCGGCGTGCAGGCGATCGCGCTCGCCGCCGACCGCATCCGCACGGGCGACGCCGACCTCATGCTCGCCGGCGGCACCGAAAGCATGAGCATGGTGCCGATGATGGGCCACCGCATCGCGATGAATCCGGCCGCGTTCCGAGACGAGAACATCGCGATCGCCTACGGCATGGGCATCACCGCCGAGAACGTCGCGACCGAATGGAAGGTCAGCCGCGAGGACCAGGACGCGTTCGCGCTCGCCTCGCACCGCAAGGCGCTCGCCGCGCAGGCGGCAGGCGAGTTCAACGACGAGATCGTGCCGTTCACGCTCGATGACCGCTATCCCGATCTCGCCAAGCGCACGATCAAGGCCGACACGCGCACGATCGACGCCGACGAAGGCCCGCGCGCCGACACCAGCGCGGAAGGCCTGGCCAAGCTGCGCACGGTGTTCAAGGCCGGCGGCTCGGTCACGGCCGGCAACTCCTCGCAGATGTCCGATGGCGCCGGCGCCCTGCTGCTGGCCAGCGAGAAGGCGATCAAGGAGTACAACCTGACCCCGATCGCGCGCTATGTCTCGTTCGCGGTCGCCGGCGTGCGTCCCGAGGTCATGGGCATCGGCCCGATCGCGGCGATCCCGAAGGCACTCGCCCTGGCCGGCTTGACGAAGGAGCAGCTCGACTGGATCGAGCTCAACGAGGCCTTCGCCGCCCAGGCGCTGGCCGTGATCCGCGACGTCGGCCTCGACGCCGCCAAGGTCAATCCGCTCGGCGGCGCGATCGCGCTCGGCCATCCGCTCGGCGCGACCGGCGCGATCCGTGCGGCCACGCTGATCCACGGCCTGCGCCGCCGCCAGCAGAAGTACGGCATGGTGACGATGTGCATCGGCACCGGCATGGGCGCGGCAGGCATCTTCGAGGCGCTCTGAGCGAACCGGGAGGCGGTGCGCGAACGCGCCGCCTTCCCGCACCCAACGATTCGGCGGAGACTTCGCTGCATCGCCAGGCCGCACGCGGTGCGGTCCGAGGACACCCAGACGCCGATGCGCATTGGCCTGCTCGCCGACCTGCACGCGAACCGAGAGGCCGTCGAGGCCTGTCTGGAAGCACTGCATGACGCCGGTTGCACGCGCCACGTGTTCCTCGGCGACCTCGTCGGCTACGGCGCCGATCCGGCCTGGGTGGTCGAGTTCGTACGCGAGCAGGTTTCCCGCGGCGCGCTCGCGGTCGTCGGCAACCACGACGCAGCGACCGCGACCGGCACGGGCGGCGCGATGCACGAACAAGCCGATGCGGCGATCGCGTGGACGCGTACGCAGCTCGACCGCGACCAGCTCGACTTCCTCGCCGCCCTGCCGTTGAGCGTGACCGACGAGGAACGGCTCTACGTGCACGCCAATGCGTGGGCGCCGGCCGAATGGGCCTACGTGCGCAATCCGCTCGCCGCGGCGCGCAGCCTCGCCGCCACCGACGCGCGCCTGACCTTCTGCGGCCATGTCCACGAACCGGCGCTCTACCACGCACGTCCCGGCGGCTCCGGGTATTTCGCGCCGAAGCCCGGCGTGCCGATCCCGCTTTCCGGTGCGCGCCAGTGGCTCGCGATTCCGGGCTCGTGCGGGCAACCGCGCGACCACAACCCGGCCGCGGCCTGCGCGTGGTTCGACGGCACGACATCGCAGCTGACCTTCCTGCGCGTCCCCTACGATCACGAACGCGCGGCCGCGAAGATCCGCGCGGCAGGGCTTCCGGAAGCATTTGCCGCGCGTCTCGGCGAAGGGGCCTGAGCAATGCCGATCGAACTGCACGCGGGCCTGCGCATCGGCGATTACACCCTCCTCGAACCCTTGCACGAAGGCGGCATGGCCACGCTGTGGCGCGTCTCGCATGCGCAAGAGACATTCCCCCTGCTCGCCAAGCTGCCGCACGTCGGGCGCGGCGAGGCGGTCAGCCGCGTGGTCAGCTTCGAGGTCGAACGCATGATCATGCCGGGCCTGACCGGCCCGTTCGTGCCGCGTTTCGTCGCCAGCGGCGAAACCGCCGACCAGCCGTGGCTGGTCATGGAGCTGATTCTCGGAACCACGCTCGAGCCGCTGCTCGCGCAGGCACCGCTCGCCGCCGAACGCGTCGCCGGACTCGGCGCGCTCGCGGCGCTCGCCCTCGACGACCTGCATCGCCAGCATGTCGTCCACCTCGACATCAAGCCCGGCAACCTGCTGCTGCATGCCGATGCCGCCGGCGACGAGCGCATCGTCCTGCTCGACTTCGGCCTCGCCCATCATGCCCACCTGCCCGACCTGCTCGCCGAGCAGTTCGACGAGCCGATGGGTACCGCACCGTACATGGCCCCCGAGCAGGTGCTCGGCGTGCGCAGCGATCCGCGCAGCGACCTGTTCGCGCTCGGCGTCACGCTGTACTACCTCGCCACCGGCCAGACACCGTTCGGCGCACCGACCAGCACGAGCGGATTGAAACGGCGCCTGTATCGCGATCCGGTGCCGCCGCGCATGGTGCAACCGGCGATGCCGCGCTGGCTGCAGGAAATCATCCTGCGCTGCCTCGAGGTCGACCCGGACAACCGCTACCCGACCGCCGCCCAGCTCGCCTTCGACCTGCAGCATCCGGAACAGGTCGTGCTGAGCGCACGTGCCGAACGCAGCGAACGCGGCGGCGTGATCGATACGACGCGACGCTGGCTGCGCGGCTTCCGCCTTGATGCCGAGGAACTGCGCGCGCGCCGGGCGCAGGCCGAACCGCATCCGCCGCTGATCGTCGTCGCGATCGACCTCAAGCAAGGCGATCCGGCCCTCGACGCCGCCCTGCTCGACGTCACGCGACGCCTCGTGCAGACCGCGCCCGGCGCGCGTCTGGCCTGCGTCACGGTCCTGCGCACCGCGCGCATCGGCCTCGACAGCAACATCGACCTCGAAGGCCGCAACCGCCACGTCAAGCGCCTGCTCGCGCTGCGCCACTGGGCGCGGCCGCTCGGCCTCGGCGAGCACCAGATCACCTTCCATGTGCTCGAATCGGCCGACGTCGCCGACGCGATCATCGACTACGCGCGCAGCAACGCGATCGACCACATCGTCATGGGCGCACGCGGCATGACCGGCGTGCGTCGCCTGCTCGGCAGCGTGTCGGCGCGCGTCGTCGCCGAGGCGAATTGCACGGCGACGGTGGTGCGGGCGGCGAGGAACAGTCCTCCGCCCGTTACGCCACGGTATACAACCGAGCCAACAGATGACCCGGTGGCGTGAAGTGCGCGCTCAACGCCGGGCGCTGCCATAGTTGGGGCGCAGTCGATCGTGCTTTACCGCCAACACAAGAATGCCGTCCGAAACCTCGCGGTAGACGATCGTGTAGGGAAATCCCGATGTGGGGAAGGCTCTCCTGCCACGAGGTCGCGGCGTCCCCGAACCGGGATTGGCGAGGAGGAACAAGGCGACACGGCCGACCTCGGATACGAACCTCGCGGCGATCACCGCCGATCCCTCACGTTCATAGAACGCCGCAGCCCGAGCAACATCGTCTTCAGCACCGGGATGAAGGCGGACCGTCACCCAGGAAACCGCCCTTTTAGGCGAGCCAAGGCGGCTTCGAGCGGGACCGGCGCGATGAGCCCCGACTCCAACTCGCGGTCACGCCGGTCCATCAACTGCTCCCAGTGCGACTCTGCCTCGAAGTCCACATCGAGGCTGGCAACGAGCTGATCGAGAAGGCGTGAACGATCGGCTTTCGGCAAACCCAGAATCTGCGCCTGCAAGGTTTCAAGCGTGATGGTCATGGTCGATTCGCTTCTGTTCTGTCGGGCATGGCCAGCCCACAGCTTGCCACAGGCGGCGCAGCGCGGCATTCCGATTCCCCGCGACTGGCGACGGTTCCCATGAACACCCGCAGGACAGAATGCTCGTTGTCCATCAGGGCATCGCGAAACCGAGCATTGCGACGACGCAGTCGTTTCGCATGAGGAAGATGCCGTGCGGAGTATCGTGGACATGGCCGATCGCGGCGAGTTCGAAGCCACGGACAACGTCGCCGGGCTGACGCGTTGCGACGAACGCGTCCATATGTCGAATCCAGGGACATTCGGTTGCTGCCACATCCATCGAAGCACTCTTGCAAAAGGTCATTGTCATGGCTGCAAGCTCGGCGTCCGAGTACGTGCGCTCCGTGAGCGTTGTGGGGCCGGGATCCAGACACTCGAGTGCAACTGCAGGTATTGTCGCAGCGGTGGCACCGACACCCGCCATCAGAATGAAAACGTGAAGCGCTCGCCCGAACATCGGCACACTCTCAGAGTCTTGAATGGGAATGTCTGAACAAGTGAGCAGTCCCACGAGCGCGTACACACCCATCCAGAACGTCGCCTTCGCGGCATCGCCGGTGAGGACGAACGCAATGATCCAGACCACGCCGAGCAATGCGATCGTCCAGGCGGTGTCGAGCAGTGGTTCCTCTCCCAGTTTCGGTATCCGCAAGGCTTCACGCCTTCCTCCTACGCCATCCGCGTCCCGTTCGGCACCGCGCGCTCGATCGCCGTGACGACAACGCCGTCGTCGGTCGGGAATCCGGTCAGCAGGAACTGCGAGCGGAACGGGCCGATCTGCTTCTCGGGGAAATTGATCACGCCGACGATCTGGCGGCCGACGAGGTCTTCGGCGCGGTACAGCGCGGCGATCTGAGCGCTGGTCTTCTTCTCGCCGTGCGGGCCGAAGTCGGCCCAGACCTTCCAGGCCGGCTTGCGCGCTTCCGGGAACGGTTCGACGCGCGTGACCGTGCCGGCGACGAGCAGGACCTTCTCGAAGTCGGCCCAGCCGATAGTGCCGCCCTGCCCGTCGTCGCTCACGGCTTCGGCACGCCGGTTTCGCGCGTGAGGCCGACCTGCACCCAGCCGAGGTTGAGGCCGATGCTCGTCGCCTCGGGATTCGCCCAGGCATAGGCGATCGCCTGGCCGCTCGCATCCTCGACCAGCGAGAGCTTCAGCACCGGCGTGCTGCCGTCGCGATAGGTCAGGCGTTCGAGCCGCAGCGAATGACCCGACGGCGTGCCGTCACGCCATTTGAGCGATGCCCGCCCGCCCTCGTTGTCGAGGCGCAGACCCTTGTCCATGTGCCAGTCGCGGCTCTCCGCGGTGGCCTTGTCGCCGGCGCCGTTGATCGCCGCCCAGCCACCGAACCACTGCACGCGGCGGGCCACGGATTTCGCGTCGGCACCGCGCGCCTGGTCGGCATACACGCGCACGCGCACGATCTCGCCGTGTTGCTCGATCGAAAGCGGCAGCAGGGCCGCTTCGACGCCGACACCGGGAGCGACCGTCGCGCACGCGGCAGCGTCCGCGCGCGCCGCCAGGCCGTTGACCGGAGCCGGTGCGCGCAGGGCGCAGGCATCGAGCGCGACCCACTGCGCGGCGTCGAACTTCGTCCCGGTCGCGGCATCCTTCGCGAGCGGTCGATGCGGCACGAGCACGAGGCTGCCGTCGGCCGCCGTGTCGGCGCGCAACAGCCAGGTCGCCTCGAGCACGCTGTCGAGGTGCAGGCGCGTGCGCCAGACGAACCAGCCGCGTGTGGGCATCGCCTCGACGACGAGGCGCAGATGCGGAACAACGGTCGGCCTGGCCTGCTCGACCTGCTCGTTGTTGTCGTACTCGCCGACCAGCGACTCGCGCCAGTCGGTCGTGCCGGCCACGACGGGATCGGCTCGGCGCGGGCTGCTCTGGCAGGCGGCGAGGAGGGCGAGCGCTGACAGGCTCGCGATACGCAGGAATCGGATGCGGTTCATCGGCCAAGCATAGACCGGCGTCCGGTTTCGGCGATATACGGTGGTCCATGCCGCGCGCCCGGCCGCTATCCTGCGCGGCATCCAACGGGAGATCGCATGAGCAAGGACATCCTGCGCGCCGACCCCGCGCTGCGTCGCACGACCTGGATCGTGCTCGGCGCTGCCGGCTTCGCCTGCCTCGTCACGCTCGCCGCGTTCCAGCGCTGGCTCGGCGGTTTCGGCGACGAGGTTCCGGTCGCCGACCTCGTCGCGCGCATGAACAAGCTCATCGCGATCGCCCTGACCGGCAGTGCGCTGTGCTTCGCGATCCTCGCCTGGCTGGCCGCGCGCACGAGTCGTCGAACCGCCGAGACCGGCCAGTGGCCGGCACCCGACGCGCGCGTCATCCGCGACACGCCCGTGCGGCGCGGGCTCGCCGCAAAGCGCATCGCGCGCCAGTTCGAGATCGCCGGCGTGGTGTTGCTGCTGCTCGCGCTCGGTGCCGGCGCGATGAGCCTGCGCCTGTTCGGCAAGGGCTGATCGATCGCCCCGCTCAGATCGCCTGCACGCGCAGGCGTCGCCCCTTGATGCCGGCACTGCGCAAACGCTCGAGCGCCTTCGCCGCCAGATCGCGGCGCACGGCCACGTAGGTGCGCGTCGGAAACACCGCGATCTTTCCGACCGCATCGCCCGCAAGGCCGGCCGCGCCGGTCAGCGCACCGAGCACGTCGCCGGGTCTCAGCTTGTCCTGCCGCCCGGCATCGATGCGCAGGGTCGACATCACGGCCGGCGACGGCCGCTGCGAAGGATCAACGCGCGGCAGCGGCGACCACCGCAGCGGATCGCCCGTACGCGCCTCGAGTGCATGCGCGCGCGCCAGTTCGGCCGGCGCGACGAGGCTCAGCGCGAGACCCGTGCGGCCCGCACGGCCGGTGCGACCGATGCGATGCAGGTGCACGTCGGGATCGGTCGACAGCTCCCAGTTGACCACGAGCGGCAGGTCGTCGATGTCGAGGCCGCGCGCGGCGACGTCGGTCGCGAGCAGGATCGCGCAGCTGCGATTGGTGAAGCGCACGAGCACTTCCTCGCGTTCACGCTGTTCGAGGTCGCCGTGCAGCGACAGCGCCGAAAAGCCGCGCCGCTGCAGGCCGGTGGCGAGGTCGTCGGTTTCGCGCCGCGTGTTGCAGAACACGAGCGTCGACGGCTCGCGGTTCGCCAGCAACACGCGCTCGAGCGCTTCGTAGCGCCGCGCGCCGTCGACTTCGAAGAATTGCTGCTCGATCGCGACGTCGCCAGCCTCGTCCGCAACCGTGATCTCGACCGCCTCGCGCTGCAGGCCGCGGCTGATCGTGCGCACCGCGTCCGGCACGGTCGCCGAGAACATGAGGGTCTGGCGCGCGCGCGGCAGCGTCGTGACGAGCGCCATGATCGGATCGTGGAAACCCATGTCGAGCATGCGGTCGGCCTCGTCGAGGACGAACACGCGAACACCGGACAGGTCGAGCGCACCGTGGTCGACGAGTTCCTGGATGCGCCCCGGCGTACCGACCACGACCTGCGGCGGATGCGCGAGCGAGGCCAGCTGCGGGCGCAGCGGGATGCCGCCACACAGGGTCAGCAGCTTGAGGTTCGGTACGAAGCGCGCGAGCCGGCGGATTTCGCCGCCGACCTGGTCGGCCAGTTCGCGCGTCGGACACAGCACGAGCGCCTGCACGCCGCTCGCGCCCCCATCGATGCGCGCGAGCAGGCCGAGGCCGAAGGCGATCGTCTTGCCGGTGCCGGTGCGCGCCTGCGCGACGACATCACGACCGGCCAGCATCGGCGGCAGGGCCCGCGCCTGCACAGGCGTCATGTCGGCGAGGCCGCCCGCGTCAAGGGCGCGCAGCAACGGCGCGGGCAGGGGCAGTTCGGTGAAGGCAGGCATGCGCCATTGTCGCATGCCGGAGGCGTGGCCCCGATCGGACTATCCGCGCAACAGCAACGGCCACAGGCTCAGCGCGATCACGCCGAGGATCGCCGCGAGGATGACGATCACGCGCAGCGGCGACTCGCGCAGCTGCGATGCCCAGGTCGGCGCCGTGCCGTCGCGCTTCGCCTCGTCCCACTCGGCGCGACCGCGCTCGCGGCGACCTTGCTGGTACTCGGCAAGCAACTCCTTTGCGCGCACGGCGTCGGCGTCGTCGCGCACCCAGATCGCGCCGGCCGAAATGCCCCAGCGGTTCGGCGCGGTCTCGTAGAACGCAATCGCGTTGGCATCGAGCAGCGCGCGCACCTCGTCGGCTTCGTCGTCGGGCACGTGGCGCAGGTTGAGCAGCAGGGTCTGCATGCGCGGATGGTATCGCGTGGATCGCCGCCTCAGCTCCTCGGCGGCTCCGGCGCGTCGTCGCCGAACAGGCGCACGATGCGCGGCATCAGCGCGAACACGATCAGCGCGAACAGCGTGCACAGGATCGCCGAGACTTCCTGGCCGAGGCCGGCGGTCATGCCGATCGCCGAGGTCATCCAGATGCCGGCCGCCGTGGTCAGGCCCTTGACGCGGCTTTCGTCGTCGCTCTTGAGGATCGTGCCGGCGCCGAGGAAGCCGACGCCCGTGACCATGCCCTGAATGATGCGCGTCAGCTCGGCCGGCTGCACGCCGATCTGCAGCGGAATCGTCATGAAGATCGCCGAGCCAAGCGCGACCAGCATGTGCGTGCGCACGCCAGCGGCCTTGCCCTTGTGTTCCCGCTCGAAGCCGAGCAACGCGCCGAGCACGGCGGCGAGCAGCAGGCGCACGCCGAGGCGGGTCATCTCGGCGACGTCGCTCAGATCGGCGAACTCGGAGGCGATGGCGCCACCGACCTGTTGCCAGAATCCGTCCATGTGCGACCCTCCGCGGCGAGCGGCGCCGGGCATCCCGGCGCGGCGAGCATAGCGAACGGCCACGGCGGCACACTGAATGTCCGGTTCATCGAACGAGCGTCGCGTGATCGAAGCCCTGTCCGGCGCGAGCGCGTTCGTGCTGCCGGAGGGGCCGTGGCCGACCCTGCTCGATGCACTGTGCGCGAACTTCGGCTCCGTGTCCGCGGATGCATGGCGCGAGCGCTTCGAACGCGGCCGCATCCTCGGTGACGACGGCGATTCCCTCGCGGCGGACATGCCGGCGCGACGCGGCCTGCGCGTGCACTATTTCCGCGAGGTCGCCCACGAGGCGCGCATCCCTTTCGAGGAAACCATCGTGCACGCCGACGAGCATCTCGTCGTCGCCGACAAGCCGCATTTCCTTCCGGTCGCGCCGAGCGGCCGCTTCGTCGAGGAAACCCTGCTGCGACGGCTCGAGCGCCGCCTCGGAAACCCGCACCTCGTGCCGCTGCATCGGCTCGATCGCGACACCGCCGGCCTCGTCCTGTTCTCGGCCGATCCGGCCACGCGCAGCCGCTACCAGGCGCTGTTCCGCGAGCGCCGGATCGACAAGCACTACGAGGCCGTCGCGCCCGCCCTGCCCGACCACGCGTTTCCGCTTGTGCGCCGCAGCCGCCTCGAAGCGGGCGAACCGTTCTTCCGCATGCGCGAAGTCGACGGCGACGCGAACAGCGAAACGCGCATCGACGTCATCGACCACGACGGCGATTTGTGGCGCTACGCACTGGCCGCCGTGACCGGGCGCAAGCACCAGCTGCGCGTGCATATGGCCGCGCTCGGCGCACCGATCGCCAACGACCGCTGGTATCCGCGCCTGCTCGACGAGACCCCTGACGACCCGGCGCGCCCGCTGCGCCTGCTCGCCCGTTCGCTCGCCTTCCGCGACCCGCTCGACGGCCGCCTGCGCTGCTTCGAGAGCCCACGCGCGGTGTAGAATGTGCGTCTTTTTTCGGGCCGCGCGCCCATCGCGGAGGCAGCATGCAACTCGACCAGGCCAGGGCCGTCATCACCGGCGGCGTCTCGGGACTCGGCTTCGGCGTGGCCCGCCACCTCGTCGACCACGGCGGCAAGGTCGCCCTGCTCGACATCAACGACGACAAGGGCGCGGCCGCGGTCGCCGAACTCGGCGCCGACCGGGCCTGCTACCTGCGCACCGACGTCACCGACGAAGCCGGCGTCACCGCCTCGATCGACGCCGCGCGCGCCTTCCTCGGCGGCCTCAACGTCGCGGTCAACTGCGCCGGCATCCTCGGCGCCGGCCGCGTGCTCGGCAAGGAAGCGCCGATGCCGCTCGCCCAGTTCCGCGGCACCGTGCTGGTCAACCTGGTCGGTTCGTTCAACGTCGCCAAGGCCGCCGCCGCGGCGATGCAGGCCAACGCGCCGGGCGACGACGGCGAGCGCGGCGTCATCGTCAACACCGCCTCGGTCGCCGCCTTCGACGGCCAGATCGGCCAGGCCGCGTACTCGGCCTCGAAGGGCGGCGTGGTCGGCATGACCCTGCCGATGGCACGCGAACTCGCGCGCTTCGGCATCCGCGTCATGACGATCGCGCCGGGCATCTTCTGGACGCCGATGGTCGACGGCATGCCGGCCGCCGTGCAGGAATCGCTGTCCGCCTCGATCCCGTTCCCGTCGCGCCTCGGCCAGGCCGACGAGTTCGCCGGCCTCGTTGCCCACATCCTCGGCAACCGCTACCTCAACGGCGAAACGATCCGCCTCGACGGCGCTGTGCGCCTCGCGCCGAAGTAAGGTCCCCCGGGAGACTCCGATCAACCTCGATCGCGGCTGAAGCCGCTCCCACAGAACTGAACCCGTTGTGAGAGCGGCTTCAGCCGCGATGCTTTCACCGAACCAAACCCCTTGTGGGAGCGGCTTCAGCCGCGATGATTCTTGTCCAGATCTTCCCAAGATGGTTCGTCGCGGGTGAGTGGCAATGCCCCACCACGAATCCGCCACTCTTCCGAATCACCTTCACCCTCCAGCCATCACGGTTCCAAGCATGAAAGCCGCCGACATCAAGAAAGGCAACGTCGTCGAATACGACGGCAAGGTCTACCAGATCCGCGACATCGAACGCAGCTCGCCGCAAGGCCGCGGCGGCAACGTCACGTTCCGCTTCGTCATGTACAGCGTGCCGGGCGCGAACAAGCTCGACATCTCGCTGCGCGCCGACGACGACCTCAAGGAAACCGAACTGACGCGCCGCCCGTCCTCGTTCTCGTACAAGGACGGCGACGCCTTCGTGTTCATGGACAACGAGGACTACACCCAATACACGCTCGACGCGAGCACCGTCGGCGACGCCGCCGGCTACATCGTCGACGGCATCGAGGGCTGCCACATCCAGCTCATCGACGACGCCCCGGTCGCCCTGCAACTCCCGCAGAGCGTGATCCTCGAGATCGTCGACACCGCCCCCGAACTCAAGGGCGCCAGCGCGACCAAACGCACCAAACCCGCCAAACTCGCCACCGGCCTCGAGATCCAGGTGCCCGAGTACATCAGCAACGGCGAAAAGGTCTGGGTCAACACGACCACGGGCGAGTTCTCCGGTCGCGCCTGACGCGCCCGGCGCGGAAGCCCCTGCTTTTCCCTTCTCCCCGTGACAACGGGGAGAAGGTGCCGACAGGCGGATGAGGGGCGCTTTTCGCATCCGATCGCGCAACCGTCTCGGTTGTCGCCCGCCGCTCATCCAGCGCTGCCGCGCCACCCTCAGGCCGCCCGACGGCGGCCTTCGATCCCCGCTACGCGGGGCGAAGGAAAGCCAGCGTTCTTGCCCATCGCGTTGCCGCCGGGCGAGGGGAAGCTAGCGCTGTCGCATCCACCGCTGCGCCATCCGCCGTAGCGATGTGTCGGCGGCGTGGTCGGCGGCAATCGCGGCGATGTCCTTCCAGGCGAGGTCGAGGGATTCCTCGCCGACGGTGAAGGTTTCGTCGCCGGTGGCGCGCACGACGTGGCGGATGTCGTAGTGCCAGTGGCCGGGTTCGCTGCCGCGTTCGGGGATCCAGTGGCGGTCGAGGTCGAAGATCGCGGGGTCGACGACGAGGTCGGCCAGGCCCGATTCCTCCTCGGCTTCGCGCAGGGCGACGCGGGCGAGGTCGCGGTCGCCGTCGGCGTGGCCGCCGAGCTGCAGCCAGCGGCCGAGCTTGCGGTGGTGGGTCAGCAGCACGCGCAAGCCGTCGGCGCTGACCAGCCAGGCCGAGCCGGTGAAGTGGCCGGCGAGGCGCGCGCGCACGAACGGGTCTTCGGGGTCGTCGAGCAGTTCGACGAACAGCGCGACGTCGGCGGCAGCATCGGGCACGGCATCCGCGAATTTCGCGAGGGCGCGGCGCAGGTCGTCGATGGCGGTGAGGGTGTCCGCGGGCAGTGGCAAACGCAACTCCGGGTTCGGGATGGATCGGTTCGGGATGGATCGGTTCGGGATGGATCGGTTCGGGATGGATCGGTTCGGGATGGATCGGTTCGGGATGGATCGGTTCGGGCTGGATCGGTTCGGGCTGGGGCTTTTCGGCGTGGGGCGGTTCGGGGTGGAGCGCTGCGGCGGGGTCCGTTCGAGCCGAGTCGACGCGGCTCGCGATCGGCCCTTATCGCCGCTTGTGCGCGCGCGGGCCGAACCGGTAAGGTCGGCAGGCCTTGCGCCCGGGCGGTCCTGCCGCGGGTCCAGCAGTGCCGCACAACGGGGAGAATGCAATGTTCTTTTGGCGCGTCAAGCCGCTCGACAAGATCCTCGAGACGGCCGAGAAGAAATCGCTCGTCCGCCAGCTGGGCGCCTTCCAGCTCACGATGCTCGGCATCGGCGCGATCATCGGCACCGGCATCTTCGTGCTGACGGCGGAGGCCGGCCAGAAGGCCGGCCCGGCCATGATGGTCGCCTTCGTGATTGCTGCCGTGGTCTGCGCGCTCGCGGCGCTGGCCTACTCCGAACTGGCTTCGATGGTGCCGGTTTCGGGCTCGGCCTATACCTACACCTATGGCGTGATGGGCGAGGCACTGGCCTGGACCGTCGGCTGGGCGCTCGTGCTCGAATACGCGGTCGCCGCCGGCGCGGTTTCGGTCGGCTGGTCGGGTTACATGAACGGCTTGCTGACGAGCTTCGGCATGGAGCTGCCGGCCGCGCTGAAGACCGGACCGATGGATGGCGGATCGTTCAACCTGCTCGCCTTCCTGATCGCCCTCGTCGTCACGTTCCTGCTCGTCATCGGCACATCGAAGTCGGCGAAGGTCAATGCCGTGCTCGTGCTGATCAAGGTCGTCGCCTTGACCGTGTTCATCGTCATTGCGGTGCCGGCGGCCAAGGATGTCAACTTCGAGCCGTTCTTCCCGAGCGGCTGGGGCAGTCCGCTCGGAGGCATCGGCGTGCTCGGCGCGGCGGCGTCGATCTTCTTCGCCTATGTCGGCTTCGACGCGGTCTCGACCGCAGCCGAGGAGACCAAGAACCCGAATCGCAACATCCCGATCGGCCTCATCGGCTCGCTCGTCGTGTGCACGATCTTCTACATGCTGGTCGGTTACGGCGCGGTCGGCGCGAATGGCGCGCAACCGATGTTCGGCGCCGATGGCGTCGCCCTGCACCCGGGCACGCCCGAAATGGCGGCAGCATGCGCCGGCAGTGATGCGCTCGTGTGCAGCAAGGAACCGCTCGCCCACGTGCTCAAGGTGATGGGTTTCGCCGGAATCGGCAATTTCATCGGCCTGGCCGCTGCACTCGCGCTGCCGTCCGTGATCCTCATGATGATCTACGGCCAGACCCGCATCTTCTTCACGATGTCGCGTGACGGCCTGCTGCCGGAAGCATTGTCGAAGGTGCATCCGAAGTTCCACACGCCGCATGTCGTCACGATCATCACCGGCATCTTCGTCGCGTTCTTTTCCGCGCTGTTCCCGGTCGGCATCCTCGCCGACATCTCGAACTCGGGCACGCTGTTCGCGTTCATCGCGGTCACGGTTTCGGTGATGATCCTGCGCAAGACCGATCCGAACCGCCATCGCCCGTTCCGCACGCCGATGATCTGGCTGGTTGGTCCGCTGGCGATCGCCGGTTGCCTGCTGTTGTTCCTGAACCTGTCGGCCTACACGATCGGGCTGTTCTTCGGGTGGGCGATCATCGGCTCGATCGTCTACGCGCTCTACGGCTATCGCCACAGCGATCTCGGGCGCGGCCTGAAGGCCCACGGCGGGCCGAAGATCGATTCCGAACCGCCGTTCCACGAGGGTCCGCAGGCCTGATCCACCCGCCCGGTGCCGTCCCACGCGGACGGCACCGGTGCGTCGGACAACCCTGATTCGACGCATCGCGCCTGACATCGCTCCCACCAAAGCGGGTCGCGGGCACCCGGGAGGCCTGTGGGAGCGGCTTCAGCCGCGATGCATTCCACGCCAAGATCGCGACTGAAGTCGCTCCCACAAGAGCGTGTCGCGACTGGGCAATGGGTGCGACTGCCCCGGAAGAGCATCTCGACTGAAGACGCACCCACGAAAGCGGGTTGCGGGCACCCGGGAGGCCTGTGGGAGCGGCTTCAGCCGCGATGCACTCCACGCCAAGATCGCGACTGAAGTCGCTCCCACAAGAGCGTGTCGCGACTGGGCAATGGGTGCGACTGCCCCGGAAGAGCATCGCGACTGAGGTCGCTCCCACGAAAACGGGCCGCAGGCACCCGGGAGGCCTGTGGGAGCGGCTTCAGCCGCGATGCACTCCACGCCAAGATCGCGACTGAAGTCGCTCCCACAAGAGCGTGTCGCGACTGGGCAATGGGTGCGACTGCCCCGGAAGAGCATCGCGACTGAGGTCGCTCCCACGAAAACGGGCCGCAGGCACCCGGGAGGCCTGTGGGAGCGGCTTCAGCCGCGATGCATTCCACGCCAAGATCGCGACTGAAGTCGCTCCCACAAGAGCGTGTCGCGACTGGGCAATGGGTGCGACTGCCCCGGAAGAGCATCGCGACTGAGGTCGCTCCCACGAAAGCGGGTCGCGGGCACCCGAGAGGCCTGTGGGAGCGGCTTCAGCCGCGATGCATTCCACGCCAAGATCGCGACTGAAGTCGCTCCCACAAGAGCGTGTCGCGACTGGGCAATGGTTGCGCCTGGCGGAAAGAGCATCGCGACTGAAGTCGCTCCCACCAATGCGGGGCGCGACTGGTCAATGATTGCGCCCGGCCCGAAAGAGCTTCGATCGCTTCACGCCTCGCCAGGTTCGTCGCTGTCGGTCGCGGCGGCGGCGTCGAGCAGGTTGCCCGGAAGCGCACGCTTCGTCGCGACGCCCATCGCGGCGAGGCTGTTCACCTGCAGCATGACGCTGCCCTTGCCGCCTTCGGTCAGGCGCCGGATCGCGCTGCGCTGCGCGCCTTGCGCCTTGTCGAGTTGCGCGCCGAGGTTCTCGAGTTCGCCGACGAGCAGGGCGAAGTTGTCGTGCAGATTGGCGGCGCGTCGCGCGATCTCCTTGGCGTTCTCGTTGCGCTGCTCGATGCGCCACAGGTGGGCGATCGTGCGCAGCGTGGCGAGCAGCGTGCTCGGGCTGATCAGCGAGATGTTCTTCGCCAGCGCATGGCTGTACAGGTTGGCATCGAGGCGCACCGCCTCGATGAACGCGGCCTCGACCGGCACGAACATCAGCACGAAATCGAGCGTGCGCACGCCGTCGATGTCGCTGTAGTTGCGGCCTGACAGGCCGTCGATGTGGCGGCGCAGCGACTGCAGGTGCTCGCGCAGGGCGGTCTCGCGCTCGCCGGGGTCATGGCTCGCGACCGAACGTTCCCAGGCGACCAGCGAGACCTTGGCGTCGATGATGACGACCTTGTCCTCTGGCAGTCGCACGATCGCGTCGGGGCGCTGGCGGCGGCCGTCGTCGTCGGTGAAGCTCGACTGCAGTTCGTATTCGCGCCCGGCCTGCAGGCCCGAGGCCTCGAGGACGCGCTCGAGCACCATCTCGCCCCATGCGCCCTGGGCCTGGGTGTCGCCCTTCAGCGCACGCGTCAGGTTGATCGCGTCCTGGCTGATCTGCAGGTTGAGGTCCTTCAGCGAGCGGATCTCCTGCACGAGCATGCCGCGTTCGCGCTGCTCGTTGGCGTGCGTCTGCGTGACCGCCTCGCGGAACTCCTTGAGCTGCAGCTTGAGCGGATCGAGCAGGCCGCCGAGCTGCTCGGCGCTCTGCTCGCGGAAGCGCTCGGCCTTGGCCTCGAGGATCTGCTGGGCGAGGTTCTGGAACGCCTCGCGCAGGCGCTGGTCGGCCTGTTCGAGCAGGGCAAGCTTCTCGGCCGCCGCGCGCGCCTGCTCGGCGCTGCCGGCCTCGAGCGCGGCATGGCGCGCGCCCAGCGCATGCAGGTCTGCGCTGGCGGTGGCGTGACGTGCATCGGCCTCGGCGAGTCGCGAACGCAAGCCTTCGACCTCGGCCTTGCGCTCGGCCGCGACGGCGAGCGCGGCCTGCTGGCGCTGCTCGATCTGTCCGCGATCGCGTTCGAGGCGCTCGGCCAGGCTGCGCGCGTCCTCGTGCTGGCGCGCGAGCGCATCGCGCTGCTCGCGCAGCGCGACCAGATCCGGCTCGAGGCGAAGGCGCGCCTCCTCGGCGGCCGCGCGGGCGCGCCGCTGGCCGATCCAGGCGAACACGAGCGCGCCGAGCACGAAGCCGCCGAGGGCGACGAGGATGAAAACGGGATTCAGGGCATCGGGCATCGGTCGGCAGCGCGCGGGATCGAAGACGCGATGATCGCAGACCGCGTCGCACGGCGCGCGACCGCGGCGCCGACGCGCCGGAACCGCACGGGAGACTCGCGTATAGTCGGGCCCTGTCCGTTTGGATGGCCATTCATCGCATGTCTGCTGCCGCTGCGCTCCCGTACGACCCCGCCCGCCTGCGCGCCTGCGCGGAAACGATCGCCGCGGCCGGCCGCGAGCTCGCTGAACGCGGCTGGACGCCGGCCACGAGCAGCAATTTCTCGATGCGCCTCGATGGCGACCACGTCGCGGTGACGGTGTCGGGCCGCGACAAGGGCCGGCTCGGCGTCGACGACGTGATGGTCGTCGACCTCGACGCGCAGCCGGTCGGCACGAACCGCCGGCCGTCGGCCGAGACCGCGCTGCATACGCAGGTCTATCGCCGGTTTCCCTCGGCCGGAGCGGTCCTGCACACGCATTCGCGCGCGCAGAGCGTCGCCTCGCGCCTGTATGCGCGCGAGGGCGTAGTGCGTTTCGAGGGCTGGGAGCTGCAGAAGGCGATCTCGGGCTACACCACGCACGAAAGCGTGCTCGACCTGCCGGTCTTTCCGAACACCCAGGACATGGCCGAACTCGTCGCGCAAGTCGATGCCTGGCTCGATGCCGGCAAGCCGTTGCACGGGTACCTGATCGACGGCCACGGCATCTACACCTGGGGCGTTGACATGGAGGAAACCAAACGCCATATCGAGGCGTTCGAGTTCCTGCTGAACTGCGAGCTGGACCTGAGGAGGTTGTCGTCATGAGCCGCTTGACCATCTACCGGGACGACCGCGGCGAGGCGCCGCTGGCGATCTGGACCGAGTTCGCCGACATCGCGCGCGAACTCGGCGAGGCCGGCGTGCGCTTCGAGCGCTGGGAGGCGAACAAGCCGGTCGCGCCGGGCGCGAGCCAGGACGAGGTCATCGCCGCGTATCGCGAGGACATCGACCGCCTCATGCGCGAGGAGGGCTACCAGACCGTCGACGTCGTCAGCCTGACCCCGGACCATCCGGACCGCGCCGCGTTCCGCACGAAGTTCCTCAGCGAGCATACGCACGCCGAGGACGAGGTGCGCTTCTTCGTCGCCGGCGCCGGCCAGTTCACCCTGCACCTCGGCGACAAGGTCTACGACGTTCTCTGCGAACAGGGCGACCTGATCGGCGTGCCCGACGGCACGCGCCACTGGTTCGACATGAGCGAGTCGCCGTACTTCGTCGCGATCCGGCTGTTCAACAACCCGGCTGGCTGGGTCGCGAGCTTCACCGGCGACGCGATCGCCGAGCGTTTTCCGCGCATGCAGCCGCATGCGTCGGCCGCGGCGACCAAGGCAGCCTGATCGAGCGCGGACGCGCGCCACGAAAAAAACCGGAGCGTGCCACGCAGCTTGGGGTATGCGTGGCACGCTCCTTCTGCGTCCGCGCGTGCGGACGTCGAACCCTCGCGGCGGGTGCTGCAGCGGCAAGGCGCGTGGTCGCGCCTCGCTGCCTGCTCCCGGAAAGTAAAGACGTCAAACGGCATCGATAGCGGTCACGCCCGGGCCTGACCGGTCCGCGCAAGCTGGTACGCTTGCCGCCCGCCTCCCGCAGCGACCCGTCATGCCCGCGATCCGCGCGATCCTCACCGACATCGAAGGCACCACGAGTTCGATCCGCTTCGTCAAGGACGTGCTGTTCCCGTTCGCACGCGAGCGCCTGCCGGCCTTCATCGTCACCCATGCCGACCGCGCCGACGTGCAGCACTGGCTGCACGAGGCCGCGAAGGAAGCCGGCCTGGTCGCCGCCAGTGAGCAGGAGCTCATCGATCGGCTGGTCGGATGGATCGACGCAGACCGCAAGTCGACCGCGCTGAAGGCCTTGCAGGGCATGATCTGGGAAGACGGCTATCGCGACGGCGCGTTCCGCGCGCACATCTACGCCGATGCCGCGCGTGCCCTGCGCGAGTGGCATGCGCGCGGCATCCCGCTGTACGTCTACTCGTCCGGCTCGGTGCCGGCGCAGAAGCTGCTGTTCGGCCACACCGAGGCGGGCGATCTCGCCCCACTGTTCAGTGGCTACTTCGACACCGAAACCGGCGGCAAGCGCGAGGCCGCTTCCTACGCGCGCATCGCCGCTGCGATCGGCGTCGAACCGGCGTCGATCCTGTTCCTGTCCGACATCGTCGAAGAACTCGATGCGGCCCGCGCCTCGGGCCTCAAGACAACCCAGCTTGCGCGCGCACCCGAGACCTGCCCGGCCGATGCGCGCCACGCCTGCGTCACCACGTTCGACGCGATCGCACTCGATGCCGGCTGAGGGCAGCATGCGGCGGTTCGGCGCGTCGCTGCGCGACGGCCTGCGCGCAATCCTGCTGCTGCCGCCGCGTGGGCGCGTGGTCGGTGCCGGGGCCGGCCATTTCATCGCCGCGGTGGTGTTCTACCTCGTGATGCAGGCACTCGCCGACGGGTTCGGCAGCGCGGAGCCGCGCAGGCTGGTCGGCTTCGGCATCGTCACGGTCCTCGCCGACAGCCTGCTGACCCTGGTTGGTGCGTGGGTCCTGACGCGCATGCTGCGCCGTGACGGCATCACCTGGGATGTCGCCGCGATCACGCTCGTCGCCACCGCCTTCACCGCCGCCTTCGTGCACGCGCCGCTGCAGTGGCTCTCGACACGCGTCTATGCAGACGGCCATGTGGTCGCCGCCGTCGCGCTGCAGTGGCTGTCGCGCGCGTGGTGGCTGTTCGTGCTGATCGCGCTGGCCCGCGCGCTGTCGCCGCGTCCCCTTGCCCGCACGCTGTTCGCCGCAGTGCTCGCCTTCCTCGTTTCGGCGGTCACGTGGTGGTGGCTGCCCGGCGCACCGGTCGTTGCGCAGGATCGCGCGGCCCTCGCCGCCCGCGTCGCGGCGGAAGCCGCAGACGAGGCGGCTGTTCCGCCGGCGGACGATGACGAGCAGGCGCCGCTCGAGTTCGACCCCGAGGCGGTCATGTACGACCAGCCGCGCCTGCTCGATGCCGCGATCGCCGCCCTGCAGCCGCGCCGACCGGGCCAACCGAACCTCTACGTGATCGCTTTCGCGGGCGACGGCAACGAAGACGTGTTCCGCAACGAGGCCGAGTATGTCGAGCGTCTATTCGCGACGCGCTTCGGCGCCGCCGGCCACGTGCTCGTGCTCGAGAACCACGCGCATACCGTGGCAACGCGACCGCTCGCCACATGGACGAACCTGCAGCGCGCGCTCGGCGCGATCGCCGGGCGCATGGACCCGGCCAACGACATCCTGTTCCTCTACCTGACTTCGCACGGCTCGGCCGATCACGAGCTTTACGTCAACCTCGATCCGTTGCCGCTCAATGCGATCACGCCGGACGATCTCGCCGAGGCCCTGCGCACCTCGCCGTCGATGCGCTGGAAGGTCATCGTCGTCAACGCCTGCTACGCGGGCGGCTTCATCGATGCACTGGCCGACGATTCGACCCTGGTCATGGCCGCCGCGCGCAGCGACCGCACCTCGTTCGGCTGCGGCAGCGAGTCCGAGATCACGTTCTTCGGCAAGGCACTGCTGGCGGACGGATTGAACCAGACGACGTCGTTCGTGGAAGCCTTCGAGCAGGCGCGCCTGGCGGTTGCCGAGCGCGAGAAGCGCGAGGCCATCGAACCGCCGTCGGAGCCACAGATCGCGACCTCGCGACGCATCGAGGCTCACCTCGAGACCTGGCGACGCACGCTCGGCTCCGGCGAGCCGGTACCGTTCGCGCCGGCGGGGGCGTCGCCTTCGCCATGAGCCGACGGCTCGATCAAGTGGAAAAAACGCCCCTCATCCGCCTTCGGCACCTTCTCCCCGCTGGCACGGGGAGAAGGAACAGCACGAGCGGAAAGGCGCCGGCATTCCCTTCTCCCCGTGTCAACGGGGAGAAGGTGGCGCGGCAGCGCCGGATGAGGGGCGGGCTTCGACCGAAGTGTTGGCGCGATCGGATGCGAGAAGCGCCCCTCATCCGCCTTCGGCACCTTCTCCCCGCTGGCACGGGGAGAAGGAACAGCACGAGCGGAAAGGCGCCGGCATTCCCTTCTCCCCGTGTCAACGGGGAGAAGGTGGCGCGGCAGCGCCGGATGAGGGGCGGGCTTCGACCGAAGTGTTGGCGCGATCGGATGCGAGAAGCGCCCCTCATCCGCCTTCGGCACCTTCTCCCCGTTGGCACGGGGAGAAGGAACAGCGCGAGCGGAAAGGCGCCGGCATTCCCTTCTCCCCGTGTCAACGGGGAGAAGGTGGCGCGGCAGCGCCGGATGAGGGGCCCGGCGCCGCATCCGCGCGACGACGCAACGACGCGTCGAGAACCCCCGTCCTCCGCGCCAAGCCTCTCAGGTGTTTCCCAGTACCGCCGGGATGTCCTTGCCGATCGACTCGGGCGTGTCGGTCGGCGCGTAGCGCTGCACGGGTTTGCCGGTGCGGTCGACGAGGAACTTGGTGAAGTTCCACTTGATCGCGCCGATCCCGAGCAGGCCGCTCTTTTCCTTCTTGAGCCACTGGTACAGCGGATGGGCATGCTCGCCGTTGACGTCGATCTTGGCGAACATCGGGAAGCTCACGTCGTAGGTGAGCGAACAGAAGTTGCGGATCTCGAGTTCGTTGCCCGGCTCCTGGTGACCGAACTGGTCGCACGGGAACCCGAGCACATTGAAGCCGCGCGGATGGAACTGGCGCTGCAGTTCCTCGAGTCCCTTGTACTGCGGCGTGAACCCGCACTTCGAAGCGACATTGACGATCAACAGCGCTTCGCCGCGGAAATCCGCGAGCGGGCGCTCGTTGCCGTCGATGTCGCGGGCGGTGAAGTCGTATGCGGTCGTCATGAGCCCCCCTTGTCTCGAATGGAAGTTTACGGCCAGGCCGGATCGCGGCTGAAGCCGCTCCGACCGACGTTCCGCGATCTGCGCAGCGGGATCGGTCATCGCGGTTGAAACCCGCCGCTCACGCGCGTCGCCGGGCTCGTGCAAGCCGCGGCGCCCGCGATCGACCGTGCCGGGACGGCACTAGCCTAGCGCATGCCCGCGTTCCGGTGCCGTTAATCCGACTCGCACAGAATCCACGCACCGATCCCGACCGCGAGGTTTCCGATGAATCGCCTGCCCTTGCTCCCGCTTGCCGTGGCCACGCTCGCCTGCGCGTCGGTCGCATCCGCCCAGGAGACGCGCGTTCCGCGCGAGGGCGGTGACCTCATCGTGCGCAGCAGCGGCGAGACCGGCTACAAGCCTTCCGGTCCCGCCCCCGCTTTCACAGAGCTTGACGGCGACCGCAACGGCGTGATCAGCCTCGACGAAGCAAACGGCTATGCCCTGCTCGCCAACGACTTCATCAAGGCCGATGCGAATCGCGACGGCCGGGTCTCGAAGCGGGAATACGAACGCTGGGCCGCACAGCCGTAAGCGCGGCTGGGTCCTTCTTGCGCAGGGTTCCGATCCTGCGACCAACCCCGCCCGCGTGGACGTTGGCACCCACTGACGCGTGCGCGCGTTTCAGAAATCGACGCCGTCGACGAAGATGAAATCGCCGGCGGCATCCATGGGTCCGACCACGCCCGCCACCGCCGCCGCATTCATGCGCATGATCGCACCGCCGATCGCCTGCGCATGCGGTCCGAGATTGGCCGGCAGGTCGGTCGAGCGGTGGTAGTGGACGTAGCTCGTGTAGTTCTTGTGGATGCTGAGCACCGAAGGCCGGCCACGATTGATGTAGGGCATGTGATCCGAACAGCAGGTCAGCCCGCTGACCGTGACCGCGAGGCCCGGCACATAGGTCAGCGCGGCGTCGGCGAACAGGTTGCGCGTCGCCGCGAACGTCGAGGTCGTGTCAAGGTCGGCACCGAGCGTGGCATTCGCCGACCAGCCGATCATGTCCATGATCGCGGCCAGGCGCACGCGTGCGAGCTGGCCGTCGGCCTGCAATGCACCGGCATGCGCGTTGCCGCCGACCAGCCCCTGCTCCTCGCCCGCGTAGCACATGAAGATCATCGAGGCGGCCGGTCGCTTCGTGCTGAACACGCGCGCGAGTTCGAGCACGGCCGAGCACCCGGTCGCGTTGTCGTCGGCGCCCGGCGTGTCGGCCGCCGACGACGGCGCATTGTTGATGTTGCGCGAGTCGTAGTGTCCGCCGACGACGACCCATTCCCCCGGGCGTGAACTGCCCTGCAGGAAGCCGATCACGTTCGACGGCGTGTAGGTCGTTCCCGAATAGACCAGCGGGAACGCCGGCTCGCTGACGACGAGTCCGAGCGAGGCGAAGCGCGCGGCGATCCACTGGCGCGCGTCGGCGAGTTCCGGCGAGTAGCTCGAACGGTCCCAGCCGGCGAGCGTCACGACGTCGGCATACCAGCGCACCGGGTCGATCTCGGCGACGAGCGCCGTGATCGCCGGATCGGCACCGAGCGGCACGGGCCGCTCGAAGCGGTACTGGCGCGCGATGACCGTGTCCGGCTGGACGTCGATCCATTCCTCGGCGCCGAGGTGGGCCGGGTCGTCATGGCCGAGTGCGGCCATGCGCTGCGCATCGGGCCGCAGCAGCAGGTCGTAGCGCGAGCCGGGATACACGAGCAGGTCGGGTGGCGTACGGTCGAGCGCGCAGCCGCGCGCATGCAGGACCAGATCGCGGGGCGCGAGCTTGCCGAGATCCCGCAGCTCGACGTCGCTGCGTACGGCTGCGCGCAGCGCGGTCACGTCACCGGACAGCAGCAGGTCGTCACCGAGTTCGAGCCACCAGTCGACGCCCTGCGCCGAGCGCCAGGCTTCGACGTCGGCCGCCTCGGCGCGGCTGATGTCGACCAGCACCGCGCGTGCATCCTTGCCATCGGCCGCGAGCAAGGGAGCGCACGACAGCGCGAGTGCGAACAGTGTGCCGGCAAGGCCTCTGCGCATGTGCATCGAAGGGGTGTGCATTGGACTCTCTCCGGTAGATGCGGGTCGCACCGATCGCGGCTGAAGTCGCTCCCACAGGAGCGCCGCGCGCGCGCGAAGCGTGTGGGCGCGTCTTCGCGCGCGATCTGACTGTCTTCGCTGAAACGGCTTCAACCGCGCTGCGCCTGCCCTGTGGGAGCGGCTTCAGCCGCGATTTGCCTGCCTTGCCGCAAAGCGTACCAGTCCGCCGTGCCCGCGATGTGACTCAACCTGCGCCTTCGAGCTCCTGCCAGCGCGCATAGGCGGAATCGAGCTCGGCCTGGGTCGCGGCGAGTTCCGCGTTGGCGGCGACGATCGCCGCGCCGTCGCGGCGAAAGAATGCCGGATCGGCCATCGCGGCCGTCATCGTCGCGATGCGTTCCTCGAGGGTCTCGATGCGCTGCGGCAATTGTTCGAGTTCGCGCGTTTCCTTGAAGCCGAGCTTGCGCTTGGCCGGTGGTGCCACGCGCGTCGCTTCCGCCTTCGCCGCCGGCTTCTCCGCGATGCCCGCGACCGGCGATGGCGCCGGCCGCTGGCGCAGCCATTCGCTGTAGCCGCCGACGTACTCGGCGATGTGACCGCCCCCCTCGAGCGCGATCGTGCTCGTCACCACGTTGTCGAGGAACTCGCGGTCGTGCGAGACCAGCAGCAGCGTGCCGGCGTACTCGATCAGCCGCTCCTCCAGCAGTTCGAGGGTTTCCACGTCGAGATCGTTGGTCGGTTCGTCCATGACCAGCAGGTTGGACGGCTTCGCGAACAGCTTGGCCAGCAGCAGGCGGTTGCGCTCGCCACCGGACAGCGCCGAGATCGGCGCGCGCGCGCGTTCGGGCGTGAACAGGAAGTCCTGCAGGTAGCCGATCGCGTGCTTGCGCGTTGCACCGACCTCGATGAACTCGCGTCCGTCGGCGACGTTGTCGAGCGCATTCAAGTCCTCGCGCAGCTGGCTGCGATGCTGGTCGAAGTAGGCGATCTCGAGCTGGGTGCCGAGCTCGATCCCGCCGTGATCGGGCACGAGCTCGCCGAGCAGCAGGCGCAGCAACGTGGTCTTGCCGACGCCGTTCGGACCGATCAGGCCGACGCGGTCGCCGCGCAGGATCGTCGTCGAGAAATCGCGGATCAGCACGCGGCCGCCGATCGCGAAGTCGACCGTGCGCGCCTCGACCACCTTGCGCCCGGAGTTCTGCGCGGCCGCGACCTCGACGCGCACGCGACCCGTGCGGTCGCGGCGCTCGCTGCGTTCGCGCCGCATTGCCTCGAGCCGACGCACGCGGCCCTCGTCGCGCGTGCGGCGTGCCTTGATGCCTTGGCGGATCCAGACCTCCTCGGCGGCAAGGCGCTTGTCGAACAAGGCGTTCGCCTGCTCTTCGGCGTGCTGGCGCTCCTCGCGCCGGCGCAGGTAGTTGGCGTAGTCGCCAGGCCAGCTGGTCAGGGTGCCGCGATCGATCTCGACGATGCGCGTCGCGAGCGCGCGCAGGAAACGGCGGTCGTGGGTGACGAACACGACGCTGCCGGCGAAGCCGCGCACGAGATCCTCGAGCCAGGCGATCGCCTCGATGTCGAGATGGTTGGTCGGCTCGTCGAGCAGCAGCACGTCCGGGGCGCGCACGAGCGCGCGGGCGAGCAGCACGCGCCGATTCATGCCGCCCGACTGCGCGGCGAACGCGGCATCTTCCGGCAGATCGAGGCGGGCCAGCACTTCGGTCACGCGGCGGTCGAGATCCCAGCCGTTGGCTGTATCGATGCGCGCCTGCACGTCAGCGAGTTCACGCAAGGCCGTTTCGTCGTCGAGCGCGTGGCTCAGGCGATGGAACTCGGCGAGCAGGCGACCGATGTCGCCGAGCGCGTCGGCGACGACGTCGAAGATCGTGCCGTCGAGTCCGTGCGGCACTTCCTGGGCGAGGCGCGCGACGACGACGCCCGGCGCGACGCGTACCTCGCCGTCGTCCGGCCGGATCTCGCCGGCCAGCAGTCGCATCAGGGTCGACTTGCCGGCACCGTTGCGGCCGACGATGCAGACGCGTTCACGCGTCTCGAGGCTGAACTCGATGCCGTCGAGCAGCAGCGGGCCGCCCACGCTGTAGTCGAGCTTGCGGACTTCGATCAGGGCCATCGAGGAACCGGTTGGAGGCGGAAGAAGCAGGACTGATGGCACTGTATGGCCGGCAAGGCCGGCGACAGGCTTGGGGCCGACACCGCCCGCCGAAGGCGCGCGGAGCCCGCCAACACGCCACCGGGGAGACTGCCATGCCGATCAGCCGCCGCGATCTTATCAAGCTCGGCGCCCTCGCCGGCGCCATCGGCTTGTTCACGCGCGCCGGCGTGCTGCGCGCCGACGGGCCGTCGAAACCGTTGCGCATCCTCATCCTCGGCGGCACCGGCTTCATCGGTCCGCACCAGGTGCGCTATGCGGTGGCGCGCGGTCACCAGGTCACCGTGTTCAACCGCGGCCAGCGCCAGGCCGACCTGCCGGAAGGCGTCGAGCACCTCAACGGCGACCGCGACAAGGGGGACCTCGCTTCGCTGAAAGGACGCGAGTGGGACGTCTGCATCGACAATCCGACCAGCACGCCGTTCTGGGTGCGCGACGCCGGCAAGGTGCTCAAGGGCAAGGTCGGGCACTACCTGTTCGTGTCGACGATCTCGGTGTACGCGGACAACAGCGTGGCCCATGCCGACGAGGGCGCGGCGCTCGAGAAGTACACCGGGCGCAACGTCATGAAGGAAACGCGCGACTCGCTGCGCAAGAATATGGCCTTGTACGGACCGCTCAAGGCCGCTTCGGAAGCCGAGGCACTCAAGCAATTCCCAGCCATCACGACGATCGTGCGCCCCGGCCTCATCGTCGGCCCCGGCGATCCGACCGACCGCTTCACGTACTGGCCGGTGCGCCTCGCCAGGGGCGGCGACGTGGCCGCACCGGGCGACGGCAGCGATCCGGTGCAGGTCATCGACGCGCGCGACCTGGCCGAGTGGATGATCCGCCTCGCCGAGTCGCGCACGTTCGGAACGTTCAATGCAACCGGGCCGAACTACCCCGTGTCGATGGCCGCGCTGCTGCACGGCATTCGCGCCACCAACACGGCCGGCGCGACCCTCAACTGGATTCCGACCGCCTTCCTCGAGGAGCAGAAGGTGGCGCCGTGGAGCGACATGCCGGTGTGGGTACCCGCGCAGGGTGACAGCGCAGGCTTCGGCCAACGCAATGTCGGCCGCGCCGTGGCCTCCGGCCTGACCTTCCGCCCGCTCGCGACGACGGCGAGCGAAACGCTCGCGTGGTTCAAGAGCCTGCCCGCCGAGCGCCAGGCCAAGCTCGGAGCGGGATTGTCAGCGGAGCGCGAAGCGGCCTTGCTGGCCGCGTGGAAGGCCAAACTCCCCGCATAGGGCGAAGCACCGCCAGACGAACAAGCCGAATCCGGGACGCCCCTCATCCAGCGCTGCCGCGCCACCCGGATCAAGTCCGGGGCAGGCTCTTCTCCCCGTGCTGCGGAGCGAAGGGAAGCGAGCGTTTCACGGTGCTCATGGTGTTTCCTTCTCCCGGTCGCGACAGGGAGAAAGTGCCGATTGCGAAGGCATGGAGAAAATGCCACGTCATGCGATCGCCCTTCAGCGGATCAGTGCATACGGTCCGCCCTTCTCGATCGCGCGCCGGTAGGCCGGACGGGCGTGGATGCGCTCGAGCCAGCCCCAGAGTTTCGGCCGCGAGGGATCGAGACCGCCGCGCGCGGCGAAGGCCTCGACCGGGAAGCTCATCTGGATGTCGGCCGCGCTGAAAGCGTCGCCGGCGAACCATTCATGGCGGCCGAGTTCGCCTTCGATGAAATCGAGGTGCGTGCGCAGCTGCGGCTCGACGAACGAGGCCATGACCTTGCCAGAGATCGCCTTCGCCACGGGCCTGACCAAGAACGGCATCGGCCCGGCCGCGATGCGCGACATGACCAGCGACAGCAGCAGCGGCGGCATCGCCGAACCTTCGGCATAGTGCAGCCAGTAGGTCCAGCGCCGGCGCGCCTCGCTGCCGCGCGGCGGCGCGAGCACGCCGCGGTCGTACTGTTCGACGAGATACTCGACGATCGCACCCGATTCGGCGACGGTGATGTCGCCGTCGGTGATGACCGGCGACTTGCCGAGCGGGTGCACCCTGCGCAGTTCGGGTGGCGCCAGCATCGTCTTCGGGTCGCGCCGGTACGGCACGATCGCGTACTCGACGCCGAGCTCCTCGAGCAGCCACAGCACGCGCTGCGAGCGCGAGTTCTCCAGGTGATGCACGTTGATCATCGCGAGCGGACTCGTTCGGGTTGGCACGGCATCCTACGCCATGCCCACGCCGGTGCGTCGACGTGGCAAGCTGCGCGCCCCGCCCTTCCGTCGTCGCGATCCATGTCCGCAAACCGCTGGTTCCAGCTCGACGTGTTCTGCCATTCACCGGGCGGTGGCAATCCGCTCGGCGTGGTCGTCGCCGCGGATGACTGGAGTGACGCGGACATGCAGGCCTTCGCGCGCTGGACCGACCTCGTCGAGACGACCTTCCTGCTCGCGCCGACGACACCGGCGGCGAGCTACCGTGTGCGCATCTTCACGCCGCAACGCGAGATCGCCTTCGCCGGCCACCCGTCGATCGGCAGTGCGCATGCCGCGCTCGAAGCCGGAATCACCGGGCCGCGCGATGGCCATCTCGTGCAGGAATGCCAGGCCGGCCTGCTGCCGGTGCGCGTCGACGGCAGCGGCAATGGACGTCGCCTGTCGGTGCAGTCGCCGCGGTCGCGCGTGCTCGAACGCGGCATCGATGCACATCCGTTGCTCGCCGGCATCCTCGCGAACATCGAGCGCGGTGCGTTGCCGCCGGCGTTCGTCGAGGGTGGGCGCCGTTGGTGGCTGGCCGAGTTCGCGTCGGAAGCGGATCTGCGTGGCTGGCAGCCCGATCATGCCGCGATCGGTGCGCTCGCGCGCGCGAGCGACAGCCTCGGCCTGTGTGCATTCGCGCGCAGCCGCGACGACGCCTTCGAGCTGTGCGTGCGCGCGTTCCCGGCCGGGGTCGGCATCGTCGAAGACCCGGCGTCCGGGGCCGCCAATGGCCTGATCGGCGCCTGGATCGCGCAAGCCGAGCCCGATGGCCCGCTCGCGCGCGGCTACCGCGTCAGCCAGGGCCGCGAGATCGGCCACGATGCGCGTATCGACTTGCGCATCGACGCCGACGGCGCGGTCTGGGTCGGCGGCCGCACCGCGACGATCATCGACGGCACCGTGCACTGGGATTGACGTAGAGCCGAGCTTGCTCGGCTTAGGCATTGCGGAAGGGCAAATGCAGCGGAGCAAGCTCCGCTCTACGAAAAGGAATGACGCCGTCGCCGCGGCGCTGGGATTGACGTAGAGCCGAGCTTGCTCGGCTGAGGCATTGCGGAAGGGCTAATGCAGCGGAGCAAGCTCCGCTCTACGAAAAGGAATGGCGCCGTCGCCGCGGCGCCGGGATTGACGTAGAGCCGAGCTTGCTCGGCTTAGGCATTGCGGAAGGGCTAATGCAGCGGAGCAAGCTCCGCTCTACGAAAAGGAATGGCGCCGTCGCCGCTGCGCCGGGATTGACGTAGAGCCGAGCTTGCTCGGCTTAGGCATTGCGGAAGGGCCAATGCAGCGGAGCAAGCTCCGCTCTACGAAAAGGAATGGCGCCGTCGCCGCGGCGCCGGGATTGACGTAGAGCCGAGCTTGCTCGGCTTAGGCATTGCGGAAGCGCTAATGCAGCGGAGCAAGCTCCGCTCTACGAAAAGGAATGGCGCCGTCGCCGCGGCGCCGGGATTGACGTAGAGCCGAGCTTGCTCGGCTTAGGCATTGCGGAAGGGCTAAATGCAGCGGAGCAAGCTCCGCTCTACGAGAAGGAATGGCGCGGTCGCCGCGGCGCACGTTCCGCTCCACGCACGCGCTTCACGATCCAACCCGATCCACCCAGATCGAAAGCCCCTGCGCGTTGAGTTCGATGTCCATGGCCAGCCGTTCGCGGATGGTTTCCGGGGCCATCGCGACGCCATGGGCGCGCGCGCGCGTCACATGGAGATCGGCGAGCGCGGCCATCGTGCGCGCGTGGCGATCCGGTGCCGCCGCGTGCGCGCGCGCGATGGCGACCATCGCGTCGATCTGGTCGCGCAGGTCGTCGGCAAGGCGCGGCACGTCGGTCACGCGACCGTAGTGCGTGAGCAGCATCGCCTCGGGTTCGAAGCCGCACAGGCGATCGATCGAGGCGCGCAGTTCCACCGGATCGAACTGCGAAGGGGTCGTCGTCGGCAGGATGAACGCGCCGCGCGCGGTATCGAATTCGCGGTACGACAAGCCGAACGTGTCGCCGGTGAAGAACGAACGGCTGCGCAGGTCCCACACGCACAGATGGTGGCGGGCATGTCCGGGCGTATCGAGACAGAGCAATGCACGCCCGGCGAGATCGACGGTGTACCCGTCGACCGCCTCGACGACGCGATCGGCGGGCACCGGCACGATCTCGCCGTAGGTGCGCCGGACCTCGTCCTCGCCATACACCGCCGACGCCCCGGCGATCAGCTTGGCCGGGTCGATCATGTGCGGTGCCCCGCGCGGGTGGATCACGAGGCGTGCCTTCGGCAGCCGACGCATGAGCTGGCCGGCGCCGCCGGCGTGATCGAGGTGTACGTGGGTCGGGATCACCCAGTCGACCGCATCGACACCGAGCCCGTTCGCCTCGAGCGCGCCGAGCAGGCGCGGCAGCGAGGCATTGATGCCGGTATCGACGAAGGCCGCGCGGCCGTCCTCGACGATCAGCCAGGCCGCGTCGAAGTCGTCGCGGAAGAAGCCGGTGTCGATGCGCGTGATGCCGTGGGCGTGGACCATGGGCGCGGGTTCGCATTCGCCGAGCGATGCCGCCGATGGTAACGGACCTGCAGCGACACGCGCTCCGCAATGCGCTCCAGGAGCACACCCCCGGATCAAGTCCGGGGCAGGCTCTTTGCGCAACCACCGTTCCGCGACGCGCCTGTCGCGCACAGGGTGCGCTCCTACGCTATTGCGCGAAGTTGCCTGCGCAACAGCGGCGCGAACGCGCGCGGATCGCTGCGCACGATGCGCACGCGCGGCGTGCCGTGCCACTCGGCGCAGGCACGGATCGACCGCGCCAGCGCGGCGGCGAGCGCCTCGTTGCCGTCCACGCCCGGTTCGAGATGCACGACACGCACCTCGAACACGCCGTCGGCGCGGTGCGCCTTCGCATCGAGGCGGCCGACCAGTGCATCGCGGTGCAGGATCGGCAGGACGAAATAGCCGTAACGGCGCTTCGGCGCCGGGGTGTAGCACTCGAGCGTGTAGTCGAACCCGAACATCGTGCTGGCACGCTCGCGATCCCAGACGACCGGATCGAACGGCGACAGCACGGTCGTGCGCCGTGGCCTCAGGCGGCCCGTGCGCGCCGCCTCGACCAGCGGCAGCGCGTCGCGCAGGACGTAACCCGGCGCGTCCCAGCGGGCGACTTCGACGCGCACGACGTCACCGCCGTCGACCAGCGCATCGAGGTCGGCATCGCGATGCCGGCGCCCGGTGCGGAAGTAGTCGGCGATCCAGCGGGCCTGGCTGATGCCGAGCGCCCTCAGCGAGCGCAGCATCAGTTCACGCGGCACGTCGCTGTCAAACGGCGTCTGTTGCGGAAGACGCGCAACGACGCGTTCGGCAAGGTCGTAGACACGCTGGAAACGCTCGCGCCGCGCGACCATCAGTTCACCGCGCGCGAACAGTGCTTCGAGCCAGCGCTTCTCGTCCTTCCACTCCCACCAGCCGGAGACGGGCTTCGGCCCGCGCCGCTCGAAGTCGGCGGCCTTGGCCTCGCCGTGCGCGCGGATGTGCGCGAGCAGGCCGTCCATGCCGGCGCGCTGCTGTGCATGCATGCGGCCTGCGTGACGGTCGGACCAGTGGATCGCGCGCGCACCGCGCTCGAAATGCGCACGATGCAGGGCATGGTCGCAGCCCGGCACGAAGCAGGCCTCGTGCGCCCAGGCCTCGAAGATCGCACCCTCGGCGAGCAATTCCCCTAGCCAGCCCGGAGGGTAGGCGCCGAGCCGCGAGAACAGCACGAGGTATGGGCTGCGCGCGACGACGTGGATCGTGTCGATCTGCAGCAGCTGCATGCGCGCGATCGCCGACAGTACGTGCGTCCGCGTCGGCGGTCCGGGCGGCGGCGCCAACAGGCCTTGCGCCGCCAGGTGAACGAGCCGCGCCTGGCGTCCGGTCAGGCGCAGTGGTCGCCCGGGCGCGACGCCGTCCTCCCGCGTCACGGCAACGGCAACTCGAATCCGTCGCGGAACACCAGGTCGTCGAGCTCGGCCGCGCCGACGTCGCAACGCGTGCCCTGCGGACGCGCTACGCCGCGTGCATCGGTCGCCTCGCATGCGCCGGGAAGTCCGACCGACGCCGCACTTCCGGCCTCGACGGCCGGACTGTTCGGCAACGGGGGAGCCGTCTCGACCGTGCCACCGTAGACGGCGAACGGTTGCAGACGCGGATTGATCGAAAGCACCGGGGTGCCGACCTGATCGCCCGCGCCAGCATTGCCGAAGGCGCAAACGCTGCCGATGTTGCCGACCAGGTTGTGGCCTTCCGAAGCGAGCGTGCCGCCCGCGCCGACCACGCAATCCGGATTGATCTGGCTGCTGCCACCGAGGCTGAGATCGATGTTGCGCGCGACGATGCTGTTGGACAACGTGACCGTCGCGTTCGCGGCGATCGCGCCGTCGCCGATGTCGTCGATGTCGCTGTCGGCGATGTTCTGGGTCATCGTAACGTTGTTGAGCACGGCGGTCGCCTCGAAGCTTGCGGCCGATCCCGACGTCGTACTGGTGTTCGCATCGAAGGTGACGTTGCGCAGGACGCTCGATCCGCTGCCGCCGCTCCAGATCGCGCCGCCGTTCGTCGCCGCGTTGGCGTGGAACGCCGATTCCATGACCGCGAGCATGCCGAGCGAGCCGATGCCGCCACCCTGCCCTGCGGCGCTGTTGACGATGCTGCAGCGCTCGACGACGAGGCCGACGCCGGGTCCGACGAAGACCGCACCGCCGATGTCGGCGTCCCCGTTGCGGATGGTCAGGCCTTCGAGTCGGGCCGAGACCGGCACGGCCGGAATGCCCGCACGCACGTCGAAGACGCGATCCTCGCGGTCGCCGCGGATGCGCGTCACGTCGGCGCCGGCGCCGCGCACGGTCAGGGTGCTGCGGATGTCGAAGTCGCCACTCGCGTTGGCGTCCTCGCCGGCGCCCGCGAGGTCGATGCGGTATTCGCCGGCAGCCAGCGCGATCACGTCATCACCGTTGCCGGCCGCGCAGCCGCCGAACGCGGTGTCGGTATTGGCCGCCGTGACCGCCTCGCGCAGGCTGCACACGCCGTTCGCCGCGATCTGGTCGGCCGTGGTCGTCACCGCAATCGTGGCCGCGACGGCCGGCCCGGCGGCAAGCCAGGCCAGGCCCGCCATGTAATGACGCATGCGACACCTCCCGTAGATCGCATGCTCGGCGCCATCGTCCGCACGGTCAAGCAGGGGCGCCCAACCTGAACCGGGGCCGCCGCGTGGCATACTCTCCCGGTTCCCGATGGCACCGGCCATTGCCGGCCGTGCCGAAGTCCCTGGAGGTTTGCGATGTCCGATATCGTCATCGTCGGTGCCAAGCGCACCGCGATCGGTTCCATGCTCGGCCAGTTCACCGGCGTGCCGACGACCACGCTCGGCGCCACGGCGATCAAGGCGGCACTCGACCAGGCCGGCGTCGACGGCGCCGACGTGTCCGAAGTCATCATGGGCTGCGTGCTGCCGGCCAATCTCGGCCAGGCGCCGGCGCGCCAGGCCGCGCTCGCCGCCGGGCTGCCGAAGTCGGCCGCCTGCACGACGATCAACAAGGTCTGCGGCTCCGGCATGAAGGCGATCATGCTCGGCCACGACCTGATCAAGGCCGGTTCGGCCAGCGTCGTCGTCGCCGGCGGCATGGAGTCGATGACGAATGCCCCGCACATGGTGTCGGCGCGTCCCGGACTGCGTTACGGCGACGCGAAGCTGGTCGACCATATGGCCTGGGACGGTCTTACCAATCCGTACGACGGCCAGTCGATGGGCGTGTTCGCCGAAGCCACGGCCGACAAGCTCGGCTTCACGCGCGAGGCACAGGACGCCTACACCATCGAGTCGGTCAAGCGCGCGCAGGCCGCGATCGCTTCCGGCGCATTCGCCGACGAGATCGTCGCGGTGAAGGTCGCCACGCGCAAGGGTGACGTCGAGTTCGCTACCGACGAGCAGCCCGGCAAGTCCGACATCAGCAAGATCCCCACGCTCAAGGGCGCGTTCCGCAAGGACGGCACGGTGACCGCGGCCAGTTCGTCGAGCATCTCCGACGGCGCAGCGGCGACCGTGCTGATGTCGGCCGACGAGGCACAGAAGCGTGGCGTGAAGCCGATCGCGCGCATCGTCGCCCACGCGACGCACGCGCAGGAGCCGGAGTGGTTCACCACGGCACCGGTCAGCGCGATCAAGACGCTGCTGGCAAAGGCCGGCTGGAAGGTCGAGGACGTCGACCTGTTCGAGGTCAACGAGGCGTTCTCGGTGGTCGCCATGGCGCCGATGAAGGAACTCGGCATTACGCACGACAAGATCAACGTCAACGGCGGCGCGACCGCGCTCGGCCATCCGATCGGCGCGTCGGGCACGCGCATCGTCGTGACCCTGCTGCACGCCCTCAAGGCGCGCGGCGGCAAGCGCGGCATCGCTTCGCTGTGCATCGGCGGCGGCGAGGCCACCGCGATCGCGGTCGAGCTCGCCTGATTCCGATCCGCGTCGCGGCCGTTGCGGGCCGCGACACGGATGATTCGTGCTTGCGTATACCGGGCGGCGGCCATCGCGACGAGCCGCTCCCGCCATCCGTCCCGACCGTCGCCATCCACTCGAGGGGAAAACCCATGAAGCTCACCAAGATCCTGCTCGCCGCTGCCCTGACCGCCGCGCTCGCGGCCTGCGACCACAACGCCGACCAGAGCGCCAAGCAAGCCGCCGATGCGGCACAGAAGGCCGCGCAGGACGCTGCCGCCGCGACCAAGAAGGCCGCCGACGAAGCCGCTGCAGCGGCGCAGAAGGCGGCCGATGCGACCGCGGCCGCCGTGAACAACGCGACCGTGGCGACCCAGGAAGCCGCCGCCGACGCCAATGCGAGCGCCGCCGCGGCCGCCGAGAATGCGAAGGAAAAGGCCGCCGACGCGGTCGACGCGACCAAGGACGCCGCCAAGGCCACCGGCGAGGCGATCAAGGAAGGCGCGAAGGAAGCCTGGGACGCCACCAAGGCGGCCGGCCGCGAAGTGAAGGAAGGCGCCAAGGAAGTCGGCCATGAAGTCGCCGAGACGGCGAAGAACGCCAAGGAAGCCGCCAAGGAAGAAATCAAGAAGGACTGATCCTTCGCGTCGCATCGGCACCGGGCAGGCAATGCCCGGTGCCGCACGGCGAAACGCGCTGCATTCCGCCGCGGGCGGCGCTGCCCATCGCGCGGTCGCGATTTTCCCCGTACCACGCCCGCGCATTCGCTGGCCAGCCACGCGCCGCTGTGCTCTGATGCGGCCCCCACCGCTCCGAAGTGCGCAGCGATGACGGCCATCACCAGCCAGATCGATTCCCGCGATCCCGCGTTCGAAGCCAATGCCGCGCAGCTGCGCGCCGCGGTGGAGGACCTCAAGGCGCAGACCGCGCGCAGCGCGCTCGGCGGCGGCGACAAGGCGCGCGCGAAGCACACCGAGCGCGGCAAGCTGCTCCCGCGCGAGCGCATCCGCGCCCTGCTCGACCCCGGCTCGCCATTCCTCGAACTGTCGCCGCTGGCCGCGCACGGCATGTACGACGATGCCGCGCCGGGTGCCGGACTCGTCACCGGGCTCGGCCGCGTGCGCGGCATCGAGGTCGTGGTCGTGGCCAACGACGCGACGGTCAAGGGCGGCACCTACTTCCCGATGACGGTCAAAAAGCACCTGCGTGCGCAGGAGATCGCCCTCGAGAACCGCCTGCCCTGCATCTACCTCGTCGATTCCGGCGGCGCCTTCCTGCCGCTTCAGGACGAGGTGTTTCCCGACAAGGAGCACTTCGGCCGCATCTTCTACAACCAGGCGCGCATGAGCGCGCTCGGCATTGCCCAGATCGCCGTGGTCATGGGTTCGTGCACGGCCGGCGGCGCGTATGTTCCGGCGATGAGCGACGAGACGATCATCGTGCGCGAACAGGGCACGATCTTCCTCGGCGGCCCGCCGCTGGTGAAGGCCGCGACCGGCGAGGTCGTCGACGCCGAATCGCTTGGCGGGGCCGATGTGCATACGTCGGTCTCGGGCGTCGCCGACCACTTCGCCGAGAACGACGCGCACGCACTCGCGATCGCGCGCGACGTGGTCGGCCGCCTCAATCGCGTGAAGCGCGTGCCGCTCGCGGTCGTCGAGCCGCGCGAGCCGCGCTACCCGGCCGAAGAGATCTACGGCATCGTGCCGCGCGACACGCGCATCCCGTTCGACATCCGCGAACTGATCGCGCGCATCGTCGACGGCTCGGAGTTCGACGAATTCAAGGCGCGCTACGCGAAGACCCTCGTGACCGGCTTCGCCCACATCCACGGCTATCCGGTCGGCATCGTCGCCAACAACGGCATCCTGTTCGCCGAGAGCGCGCTGAAGGGCGCGCATTTCATCGAGCTGTGCAACCAGCGCAACGTGCCGCTGGTGTTCCTGCAGAACATCACCGGCTTCATGGTCGGGCGCAAGTACGAGAACGCCGGCATCGCCAAGGACGGGGCCAAGATGGTCACCGCGGTCGCCTGCTCGCACGTGCCGAAGTTCACCGTCGTCACCGGCGGCAGCTTCGGCGCCGGCAATTACGCGATGTGCGGACGCGCCTACGGCGCGCGCTTCCTGTGGATGTGGCCGAATGCGCGCATCAGCGTGATGGGTGGCGAGCAGGCCGCGAGCGTGCTCGCCACGGTCAGGCGCGACGGACTCGAAGCGGCGGGCAAGACCTGGGGCGCGGACGAGGAAGCCGCCTTCAAGGCGCCGATCCGCGACCAGTACGAGCACCAGGGCCATCCTTACTACGCCAGCGCGCGCCTGTGGGACGACGGCGTCATCGACCCGGCCGACACGCGCCGCGTGCTCGGCCTCGCGATCTCGGCCAGCCTCAATGCACCGATCGAACCGGGGCGGTTCGGCGTGTTCCGGATGTGAAGACGGCGCTGCTCCGTGGAGCGGCGGTTGCTCCGCTGCCTTGTGTCATGACGCAGGAGCCGAGCGAGCTCGGCTCTACGTAGAGCGGAGCTTGCTCCGCTGCCTTGTGTCATGACGCAGGAGCCGAGCGAGCTCGGCTCTACGTAGAGCGGAGCTTGCTCCGCTGCCTTGTGTCGTGACGCAGGAGCCGAGCGAGCTCGGCTCTACGTAGAGCGGAGCTTGCTCCGCTGCCTTGTGTCGTGACGCAGGAGCCGAGCGAGCTCGGCTCTACGTAGAGCGGAGCTTGCTCCGCTGCCTTGGGACGAGTCGTCTACCGTAGAGCGGAGCTTGCTCCGCTGCCTTGTGTCGTGACGTGAGAGCCGAGCGAGCTCGGCTCTACGTAGAGCGGAGCTTGCTCCGCTGCCTTGTGTCGTGACGCAGGAGCCGAGCGAACTCGGCTCTGCGTAGAGCGGAGGATGGCGACCCCGGCCCGATTCGAACGGGCGACCTCGCCCTTAGGAGGGGCGCGCTCTATCCAGCTGAGCTACGGGGCCGTGCTGTGCGGACGGCCCCGGATTCTCCCATAACGACCCGACCGTGCCGAGTCGATCCAAGCCTCACTTGACCGCGAGGGTGCCCTTCATGAGACCCCAGTGGCCGGGGAACGAGCAGAAGTACGTGTAAGCGGTACCGGCGGCGAGCTTCGACACCGGGAACGTCACCGACGTGGTCTCGCCACCGCCGATCACCTTGGTGTGTGCGATGACGCGCGCATCGCCGGCCTTGAGGTAGTCCTTGTCGAGACCGGCCGTCTGGCCGTCGGTGGCCACTGCCTGCATGTCCGCCGTGGTCGTCAGTACCCAGTTGTGGCCCATGACGTTCCTGGCCATCTTGCCGACGTGCTTGAGGTTGACCGTGAAGTCCTTGCAGCTCTTGGCGACGTCGATCGTCTTCAGGTTGAACTGCATCGCGTCGTTGCCCTCGATGTCGACCGAACAGGCCGCGAACACGGACGACGAGGCGAACAGCAGCGAGGCGGCGACGGCGAATGTGCGGATCATGGCGAACTCCTTGCGAAAGGGTGCGGAACCGGCCGCGCATGGCTGCAGCGGGCTCCACCGGTTCGACAATGATAGGGACACCGGCATGTCGATCCAACGTGCGCGTGCGCGCGCTTTGTCGCAGGCGGGCAATCCTGCCGGCCCCCGCCGGCACTCGGCCTGACCGCGCCGATCGGCTAGACTCGACGGCTTTCGCGCGGCCCGGCGCCTTCGCAGGCGACCGCATGCCGCGTCCCTCGCAGGCCCCTGCCTTGGGCCCTGGGCCTGCGGTATCCGAACGGAGTCCATCCATGGCGAATTCCCTCCTCGCGGCACTCGGCCTCGGCGCGAGCAATTCCGGCACCTATCTCGGCGACGGCGAGTGGTCGACGACGACCGATGCCGGCGTGCTGCAATCGGTCAATCCGACCACGAACACGCTGATCGCCGAGGTGCACGCCTCGAGCGCGGCCGATTACGAGACGGTGATCGCGCGCGCGCAGGCCGCGTTCAAGGTCTGGCGCACGACGCCGGCGCCGCGCCGCGGCGAGGCGATCCGCCTGTGCGGCGACGCGCTGCGCACGCACAAGGACGCGCTGGGCTCGCTGGTGGCGCTCGAGATGGGCAAATCGAAGCCCGAGGGTGACGGCGAAGTGCAGGAGATGATCGACATCGCCGACTTCGCAGTCGGCCAGAGCCGCATGCTGTACGGCTACACGATGCACTCGGAACGCCCCGGCCACCGCATGTACGAGCAGTACCATCCGCTCGGCCTGGTCGGCATCATCAGCGCATTCAACTTCCCGGTCGCGGTGTGGGCGTGGAACGCGTTCCTCGCCGGCGTCTGCGGCGACATCTGCATCTGGAAGCCGTCGAACAAGACACCGCTGACCGCGGTCGCCTCGATGAAGATCTGCAACGAGGCGCTGAAGGCCGGTGGCTTCCCGGACATCTTCTTCCTGATCAACGACGCCGGCATCGACCTCGCGCAGGCCTTCGTCGACGATACGCGCATCCCGCTGATCAGCTTCACCGGTTCGACCCAGGTCGGGCGCACGGTCGGCGAGCGCGTGGCGCGCCGCATGGGTCGCTCGCTGCTCGAGCTCGGCGGCAACAACGCGATCATCCTCGACGCGAGCGCCGACCTGAAGCTCGCGATACCGGGCATCGTGTTCGGCGCGGTCGGCACGGCCGGCCAGCGCTGCACGACGACGCGCCGGCTCCTCGTGCACGAATCGATCTACGCCGACGTCGTCGCCACCCTGGTCAAGGCCTACCGGCAGGTCGAGGGGCGCATCGGCGACCCGACCGACCCGGCCAACCTGATGGGGCCGCTCAACAGCCACGGCGCGGTGCAGCAGTTCCTCGCCGCGATCGCGCAGGCAAAGGCCAGCGGCGGCACGGTCGAGACCGGTGGCACCGCGCTCGACCGGCCCGGCAATTTCGTCCTGCCGGCGATCGTCACCGGCTTGAACAACAGCGATGCGGTGGTCCAGCACGAAACCTTCGCGCCGATCCTCTATGTCATGAAGTATTCGACGCTCGACGAGGCGATCGCCATGCAGAACGGCGTGCCGCAGGGCCTGTCGTCGTCGATCTTCACCGGCAGCCTCAAGGCCGCCGAGCAGTTCCTGTCCGCGGCCGGCTCGGACTGCGGCATCGCGAACGTCAACATCGGCACCTCGGGCGCCGAGATCGGCGGCGCGTTCGGCGGCGAGAAGGAAACCGGCGGCGGCCGCGAATCGGGTTCCGATGCCTGGAAGGCCTACATGCGCCGGCAGACCAACACGATCAACTACTCCGACGCGCTGCCGCTCGCCCAGGGCATCCGGTTCGAGCTCTGACCGGAAGGCTTGGCCGCGACCGGTCGAGAGCCGTACCGATGCCCGCCGCGGCGCGCCGGCGCCAGTCCGGCCGGAACCGGCCGCTGCCGCGCAGCGCCGGTGAACGGTAGACTGCGTGCATGAACGAAATCCGGACGATTCCTGCACAGACCAGTGGAAGTGCCGTCGCGAGCCTCATCTTCGGCATCCTCGCCTGGGTATTCCTGCCGCTCATCGGCGCGCTCGTCGCGGTGATCCTCGGCCACATCGCGCGCGGCGAGATCCGGCGCGCACCGCGCGGGGCCATCGAGGGCGACGGCCTGGCCATTGCCGGCCTCGTGCTCGGTTATGTCCAGATCGCGTTCTGCGTGCTCGTGCTGATCGCCATCGTGCTCGCCCTGGCGATCGGCGTCGGCCTGCTCTCGGCGAGCTGATCGGTGTACGCGCTGGCGAGGTCCCTGTTGTTCCGCCTCGACGCGGAACGTGCCCACGCGCTGTCGCTCAAGGCGATCGAGGCGGCCTGGCGCAGCGGCACGAATCCGCTGCTCGCGCTGCGCCCGGCCGCGCTGCCGGTGCGTGCATTCGGCATCGACTTCACCAATCCGGTCGGCCTCGCCGCCGGCCTCGACAAGAATGCCGACCACGTCGACGCGCTCGCCGCGCTCGGCTTCGGCTTCATCGAGGTCGGCACGACCACGCCGCGCGCACAGCCCGGCAACCCGAAGCCGCGCATGTTCCGCCTGCCCGGCCACGAGGCCGTGATCAACCGGCTCGGCTTCAACAACGCCGGCGTCGACGCCCTCGTCGCGAACGCCGAGCGGGCGCGCTGGACCGGTGTGCTCGGCATCAACATCGGCAAGAACAAGGACACGCCGAACGAGCGCGCCGTCGACGACTATCTGTACTGTCTCGAACGCGCCTACGCGCGCGCGAGCTACGTGACGATCAACATTTCCTCGCCGAACACGCAGGGTCTGCGCGACCTGCAGGGCGAGGATGCCCTGCGCCGCCTGCTCGGCGAACTCGGCGATGCGCGCGAGCGCCTCGCCGGCGTGCACGGCGCGCGCAAGCCGATCCTGCTCAAGATCGCCCCCGATCTCGTCGAGGCCGAACTCGACGCGATCGCCGACGTGCTGCTCGCGAGCACGATCGACGGACTCATCTGCACGAACACGACGATCGCGCGCGATGCCGTGGCCGGCGCGCCGCACGCCGACGAAGCCGGCGGACTGTCCGGGCGACCCTTGTTTGCAGCGTCGACGCGCGTGCTCTGCGGCATGCACCGACGTCTCGGCGAGCGGCTGGCGCTGGTCGGCGTCGGCGGCATCCTCTGCGGAGCCGACGCGCGTGCCAAGATCGATGCCGGCGCGCGCCTCGTGCAGTTCTACACCGGCATGGTCTACCGCGGGCCCGGCCTCGTCGGT
This sequence comes from Lysobacterales bacterium, assembly GCA_017302215.1. GTDB lineage: Bacteria > Pseudomonadota > Gammaproteobacteria > Xanthomonadales > Rhodanobacteraceae > Dokdonella. The sequence goes on along the minus strand of JAFLDX010000002.1, from coordinate 10,474 downwards.
GAATGCGTGGAGTCGCTGCGCGCCCTGCGCGCGGGCGCCGGCGCGTGAGCGGCTACCGCACCGATGCGGCGATCGCCACCGGCAACGGCTGGACGATCGTAGAGAACGCCTCGCTCGAGGGACGCAACACGTTTCGCGTCAAGGCGCGCGCCGACCTGCTCGTCGACATCCACGACGATGCGGCGCTCGAGGAAATCTTCGCGTTCCGCGGTCTTGCCGAACGCCCCGTGCTCGTGCTCGGCGAAGGCAGCAACCTGCTGTTCGCCGGCGACTGGCCCGGCATCGTGCTGTCGATGGCCACGCGCGGCATCGAGGTGGTCGAGGACGACGGCGTGCAGGCCCTCGTGCGCGTCGCCGCCGGCGAGAACTGGAACGACTTCGTGCACTGGTCGCTCGCGCACGGTTTCGCCGGCCTCGAGAACCTCGTCCTGATCCCGGGCACGGTCGGTGCCGCGCCGATCCAGAACATCGGCGCCTACGGCGTCGAGGTCGGCGACGCGATCGCCGGCGTACATCTGTGGGATCGCCGCGACCGCGTGCGTCGACATCTGGCGCGCGACGATTGCGCATTCGCCTATCGCGACTCGCTGTTCAAGCGCGACGCCGAACGCCTGCTCGTCGTCGCCGTCGATTTCCGCCTCGACCGCAGGCCGGCCCTGCGCCTCGACTACGCCGGCATCGTCACCGAGCTCGAACGCCTCGGCGACGGGCCGCCGACGCCACGACGCGTGGCCGAGGCGGTCGCGCGCCTGCGCATGCGCAAGCTGCCGAACCCCGCCGTGATCGGCAATGCGGGCAGCTTCTTCAAGAATCCGCTGGTCGACGCCGATACGGCGGCCGCGCTGCATGCCGCGCACCCCGAACTGCCGCAGTGGCCGGCCGCAGCCGGACAGGTCAAGCTGTCGGCTGCCTGGCTGATCGAGGCCTGCGGCCTCAAGGGCTGGCGCGAAGGAGACGCCGGCGTCTCCGCGCAGCACGCGCTCGTCCTGGTCAACCACGGCCGTGCGAGCGGCGCGGAACTGTGGAACGTCGCGCGGCATGTCGTCGATGGCGTCCGCGCGCGCTTCGGCATCGCGCTCGAACCGGAGCCACGCATCATCGGTGGATGAGGCGACAACCGCCGGGTGCGGCGGCGACCGCGACAACCACAACGCGCCGTGCGGACGCTGCATGAATGTCCGTGCGAGACGGCCGCTCGCTCGCCGCGGCGCCCCGTTTCGCGCGTGCGATCACACCCACGCACGGCTGCGGACGGCTAAACTGGGCGCGCTCGTATCCGGCACAGCCCTCGTCCCGCGGAGTCAGCCATGACGAATGCCCTCGCCACGTCGCCCGTGCTGGAAGGCCGACGCTCGCTGTTCACCCTGCTGCGCGCCGCCATCGGCCTCGATGCCGGCGACGATGTCGCGATGCACCGGCCCGGCAAGGATCCGATCGCCGCGGCGGCGAACGACCCCGATGCGGTGCCCGGGGCCGACTTCGCGAATCCGCCCGATCGTGTGCGCTGGCTCGGCAAGGCCACCTTCGGATTCAACACGCCACTCGATGCCGAGTTCCTCGGCCTGCCCGGCGCGACGATGGACGCGAAGTGGCAGGCCTGGCTCGACCAGCAGCTCAATCCGGCGTCGATCGCCGATGCCGACTGCACGGCCCGCCTCGCCGCCGGTGCGTTCGGCACGCTCGGCAAGACCCTGCAGCAACTCTGGGCCGATCACGTCGTGGCCGACCCGCCGTACTTCACGCGCATGCTGCCGGCCTACGAGACCGAGTGCGCAACGCTGATCCGCGCCGTCTACAGCAAGCGCCAGCTGTTCGAGCGCATGGTCAACTTCTGGCACGACCACTTCAGCGTGTTCGGCTTCGACTACGACATCGCGCCGATCTTCGCGCATTACGACCGCGACGTGATCCGTCCGAACGCGTTCGGCAACTTCCGCACGCTGCTCGAACAGGTCGCCACCTCGACCGCGATGCAGCTCTACCTCGACAACTACGCCAGCCGCGGCGCCGATTTCAACGAGAACTACGCGCGCGAACTGATCGAACTGCACACGCTCGGTGTCGCCAACTACTTCGGCCCCGGCGACCCGTTCCAGGTGCCGTGCCTGGCCACGAACATCCACTGCCCGGGCAGCGTGCCGGCCGGCTACGTCGACAACGACGTCTACGAGGCCGCCGCGGCCCTGACCGGCTGGACGATCCGCAACGGCTACTGGCAGTACCCTACCGAGAACGACGGTGCGTTCACCTACCGCGCCGACTGGCACGACCGGCGCAACAAGATCTTCCTTGGCATGTACATTCCGCCGAACAACCAGCCGGCGATGCAGGACGGTCGCGACGTGTTCGATCGCCTCGTCGCCCATCCCGGCACGGCGAAGTTCATCGCGACCAAGATGTGCCGGCGCTTCGTCGGCGATGCGCCGTCCGAGGCGCTCGTCAGCGCCGTCACGCTCGATTTCGCCAACAACCTCGCCGCGCCCGACCAGATCGCGCGCATGCTGCGCACGATCCTGACCAGCACCGAGTTCAAGAATGCCTGGGGCAGCGGCATGCGCCGCCCGTTCGAGATGACGGTCGGCAGCCTGCGCGGCCTCGGCGGCAATTTCAGCCCGCGCCCGGACAACACGAATGCGTGGACCATGACCGAGCGCTTCGTCTATCAGCTGCAGCTGTGCGGGCACCGCTCGTTCAACTGGGGGCCACCGAACGGCTACCCGGATCGGCAGACCGCCTGGGCGAGCACCGGGTCGCTCGCGATGACGCTCAAGATCCTGTCGTGGTTGCCCGAGATGCGCGTCGACAACAACAACGGCGCGTTCGTCAACGACATCCTGGGCCAGACCACCGCGGCGTTCCCGACGGTCGCCGCGCGAACCGCAGGCGCGATCATCGGCTACTGGTGCGATCGCCTGCTCGGGCACCGACCCGAACCGACCTATGGCGTCGTGACGAACTTCCTGCAGCAGAACGCGGCTGCCGGCGAGGCGCTCGAGCTCGGCACCGACACGTGGAACGCGAACAACCTCAAGCTCCATTACACGCAGCAACGCCTGCGCAGCGCGGTCGGCATGATCCTCATGTCGTCCGACAACTTCCGCCGGTGACCGCCATGAACGCCTTCGATCGCCGCGACTTCCTCAAGACCTGTGCCACCGGCGCACTGACCGCGGGCCTCGTGCCCGGCGCACGGCTCGCGTTCGCCGAATCCGCCGCCAACGCCTACGACACGCTGATCGTCGTGTTCCTGCGCGGTGGCTGCGACGGCCTCAGCATGATCCCGCCGATCAGCGGCAACGACCGCAGCCACTACGAGGCGGCGCGACCGACCCTGCGCATCCCGGTCAGCGGCACCGGCGCGGCGCTCGCACTGGCCAATTCGGCGAGCGCGAACGCGACCTGGGGCCTGCATCCGCGCGCCGCGCGCCTCAATACGCTGTACCAGTCCGGCAAGCTCGCCGTCGTGATCGGCGCCGGCATGCCGAGCCCGGTCACGCGCAGCCATTTCGATGCGCAGCAGACCATGGAGTACGGCACGCCCGGCTCGACCGGCATCAGCAGCGGCTGGCTGACCCGTCATCTGGCCAGCGCCAGCCTGCCTGCGAGCGTGACCCTGCCCGCGCTGTCGGCCGGCAGCATCACGGCGAGCAGCCTGATCGCGAGCACCGAATCGGTGACGATGGGCAGCGGTGGCGACTTCAGGCTCGACTGGTCGGCATGGAACTGGAACCACCGCGACCGCTACAGCGGCGGCGCGCCGGCGGGTTTCCTCGGCCAATGCGAGCGCATGCCCGAGCTGTGGGCCGGCAACTCGGCGCTCGAGGCGGCCGGACGGCAGACGCTCGACGCGCTCTCGGTGGTCAGGCCGATGAGTTTCGATGGCTATGCGCCGGCGAACGGCGCGGTCTATCCGACCGACAACTTCGGCAACCAGCTCAGGATGATCGCGCAGCTGCTCAAGGCCGACCTCGGCCTGCGCGTCGCCGCGCTCGACATCGGCAGCTGGGACACGCACAACGGCCAGGGCGTGCCGACCAGCAGCTACGATCCGTACGGCAACCTCGTCGAATCGCTGTCGAACGGGCTTGGTGCGTTCTATCAGGATCTCGCCGGAAGCGGTGCGGCCAACTTCGCCCAGCGCACGAACATCATCGTCATGAGCGAGTTCGGGCGACGCCTGCGCATGAACGGCAGCGGCGGCACCGATCACGGCTACGGCAACATGATGATGGTGCTCGGCGGTTCGGTGAACGGCGGCCAGGTCTATGGTCGCCAGGCGTTCGCCGGCCTCGCCGGCGAGGCCCTGTTCGAGGGCGAGGACGTGCGCGTCACCGTCGACTTCCGCCAGGTGCTCTCCGAAGCGCTGATCCGGCGCGCCGCGAACAACCGCCTCGGCTACATCTTTCCGGGGTATGCGGGCTACACGCCGCTCGGCATCTTCCAGGGCAGCGACCTGCCCCCCGACTACTCGGCTTCGTTCGACCGCATCTTCGCCGGCGGCTTCGAGGTGGCTTGAGGTCGATTGCGTTCCGCACGCGCCCGCTCCACGTCGCCGCGACCGTCGCGGCGTGCGCGATCGCGCGCGAAAAACGTGAACGCGATCACATCCCCTTGTTACGGAACGTGAGCTGACTCGCAGTGATCAGTTCTGATTGGGTACGATCACTTTTGCCGATCCCGCTCACGTACGGGTAACGGCCCGCGCGACGCACAGGGGCGCCGCGGCAACTCCCGCATCGGAAATCCCGCGAAAATGGCCACCATCAACGAAACACTGAACGAACTCGCCACCCACGAAGGCGCGATCTGCGCCGCCCTCGTCGACTATGAAAGCGGCATGCTGCTCGGCTCCGCCGGGCACGGCGTCGACATGGAGCTCGCCGCGGCGGGCAACACGGAAGTGATGCGCGCCAAGATGAAGGCCATGCAGCAGCTCGGTCTCAAGGATGCGATCGACGACATCCTCATCACGCTCGGCAAGCAGTACCACATCCTGCGCCCGTCGGCCTCCCGGCCGGGCCTCTTCATCTACTTCGTGCTCGACAAGGCGCGCGCCAACCTCGCCCTGGCGCGCCGCAAGGTGCAGGATGCCGAGCAGGCCCTCGTGATGTGAGTTCGCGCGCCCCTCAGCCGCGCACGAGGGGCGCCCGGAACAGGTAGCCGACCCGCTGCTGCGACTGCAGCGGGACGGCGAGCGGCGTCACGCGTTCGATCCGTCGGCGCAGGCGATAGATCGTCGCATGCAGGGCATTGCCGCCCTCGGCCGCCGCATCGAGACCGAGGCGTCGCATCAGCTCCTCGCGCGCGACGATGCCGCCCGCGGCTTCGAGAAAGCATTCCATCAGGGCGAGGTCGGTGGCGGACAGCTCGACACCCTGCCCGTCGGGCGTGGTCAGCAGGCTGCGCGTCACGTCGAGCTTCCACGCCGTGACCGTCTTGGCCGTCGTCATGATGCGTCGGTGCACCGCGCGCACGGCCAGCTCGACCTGCTCGAACGTGACCGGCTTGACGAGGTACATGTCGGCGCCGGCGTTGACGACATCGGCGAACACGCCCGGCCCGAGCCTGCCCGAAACCACCAGCACGCCGGCATCGGAGCGCCGGCGCAGGATACGGATCAATTCGACGCCGTCGACACCCGGCAGCATCAGGTCGACGATGTAGAACTCCGCCTGGTAGGCGGACGCGTCGGCGAGCAGGTCGCTGCTGTCGGCGAACCGGCTCACCGTCACGCCGCGCTCCTCGAGATGCGCGGCGAGGAAGCCGGCATAGTCGAGGTCGTCGTCCACCAGGGTCAGGGTTTTCGGCAGCATGCACTCGGTTCCGGCCGCGGCTCAGTCGCCGATGCCTTGCGGCAGGGTCAGGCGCATGATCGTACCCGACGGACTGTTGGCCAGCGCGTCGACCCGACCGCGATGGATGTTCATCACCGAACGCACGATGTAGAGGCCGAGGCCGGCACCCGGACGCAACCGCGAGTTCGCGCCGCGCGCGCCCTTCTCGAACAGGCGGGGGCGCAGCTCGGCCGGGATGCCCGTGCCCTCGTCGCAGACGTCGATGACGAGCGCGAGCGGCTCGTCCGATTCGGTGATGCGCACGAGCACCTGGCCTCGATCGGGCGAGTAGGCCAGCGCGTTGTTGAGCAGGTTGCGCAAGGTCAGCCGCATCAGGGTCGGATGCAGGCGCACGGTGCGTGTACCGGTCCGCCACTCCAGCCTGATCCTCGCGCGCGCATCGGCGGCGATGTCGCCGAGGACGAGCTGGATCAGGGTCGGCAGGTCGTTGTCGGAGAGGTGGGCCGGATCCTCGCCGATGGCGAGTATCGTTCCTGCCGCGAGCGTATTGTCGAGCGTGCCGATGACCTGGGCCAGCACGGTCTCGGCGCGGGCCAGGGCGAGCAGGGCCGGCGTCGCCTCGGCCAGCTGCAGGCTTCCGACCGTGCGCGTCGTCGCCTGCAGCGCGGCCGATGCATTGCTGAGCGGCTGGCGGATCTCGTGCGAGAGCAGGTGCAGCATCTCGTTGCGTTCGGTCAGCATGGCCGTGCGCCAGTCGAGCAGCGTGCGTGTCTTCTCGAGTTCGGCGTGCACGGCATCGCTGCGCCTGCGGTCGCTCAATCCCGCGTGCAACTGCTCGCGCTGACGCGCGATGACCTCGTCGCGCGCCCGCTCGGCAGTGATGTCGAACTGGACCAAGAGCACGCCGCGGTCACCGCTCTCGCCGACGTCCGGCGCGAGATGCACGTGGCACCAGCGCGACGTGCCGAGCGCGTCGACCCGCTCGTCCTCGAACACCGTCGCCGTGCCGCGCCGGGCGAGTTCGAGGTGCAGGCGATGACGCGCGTGGCGCGCGGCGCCGACCACGCTTTCGTAAGCCTGCCCTTCGACCTTGGCCGGATCGATGCCGTACCAGGCGCACCACGCACTGCTCGCCATGCGCACGCGCTGGTCGGCATCGAGGAAGGCCGTCATCAACGGCGTCGCGGAGTACAGGCGCGCGAGCCGCGCGGGCTGGTACCACGGCGAGGAGTCGTCGGCTGCGCTCATGCGCCGTCAGCGATCGAGGCGGACGCGTGCGCTGTCAGCGGCACTCGAACAGGACGAGGTTCATGCTGCCGGTCGCCGAAGCCTGGCCGAGGCTGATCGAACCGGTGCGGCGCAGATGGAACACGTCGCGATGGACGATCAGTTCCTCGGCTCCGATCTTGACCCAGGTGCCGTTGGTGGAGCGATCGGTCAGCACGAAATGACCGCGCTTCCATTCGATCATCGCATGGTCGCGCGAGACCCAGTCGGCGTCGATCGTCAGGCTGTGTCCGACCTCGCGGCCAAGCGTGAACGGATCGGCCAGTTCGTCGATGCTGAACTCGCGGTCGCGATGGCGCAGGACGAGGCGCATGCGCTCGGCCGGCGCGTTGGCGAACTGCACGACGCGCTGCACGGTCGTCACGTGAGACACGTCTTCCTGCCACATCACGTCGACGATCTCGATCGGCATGAGCTTGCCGGCGACGCGCGCCGTGCCGATCGAGCGCACGCGCAGTCCCGCCGCATTGGTGATGCCGAGCGCAGTGCTGGCGGTGGCGACGATCTGGTCGCGCTTGGCCAGCGCCGCCATGCGCGCGGCCACGTTGACCGCATCGCCGAACACGTCGTTGTCCTCGACCAGGGCTTCGCCATGGTGCAGCCCGATGCGGATGCCGATGTTCTCGACCACGAAGTCGGCCTCGCCCTTGATGCGGCGCTGCATGTCGGTCGCGGCGAGCAGGCCCTGCAGGGCGCCCGGGAACGTGCACATCACTTCGTCGCCGATCGTCTTGACCAGGCTGCCGCCGTGGCGCTGGGCCACATCGGCAAGCGCCTTCAGCACGGTCGCGATGATCGCGCGCGCCCTCACGTCGCCGCGAGTCTCGAACAGCTTCGTGCTGCCGGACACGTCCGCGAACAGGATCGTCAGGGATTGCGGAACGCTCATCGGCGGCATGATAGGGGATTCACCCCCTGCCCTCCACCGGCGCGAGCAGTCCGCGCGCCGTGGCGACGATGTCGTCGTCGCCCGGCAGCACGGCGAATGCCGCGCCGGCCAACGGCGTGTAGGTGTCGGCACCGACCACGCGCGCGAGCGGCGTCGCGCCGCACCCGGCCTCGACGATCGCGGTGACCACGCCTTCGCCTACACCTGCCGAGCGCCGGCCCTCGTCGACGACGACGATGCAGCGCGCGGTGCGGGCCTGCGCGGCGATGAAGCCGGCATCGAGCGGGACGAGCCAGCGCAGGTCGACCACGCGCACCGCATGCCCGTCGGCCTCGAGCGTCCGCGCCGCGCGCAGGCTCATCGGCACGCCGTTGCCGTAGGTGAAGATGACGAGGTCCTTCGCATCGGGTGCGTACACGCGGCCCTCGCCGAGCGTCATCGCCTGGTCCGGTGGCGGATAGGCGAACTGCCAGGCGCCGTCGCCGGGGGCGTGCAGGTCCTTGGTCATGTACAGCGCGATCGGCTCGAGGAAGATGCAGACGCGACCATTGATGCGCGCCAGCGCTGCCAGCGTGCGCAGCATCGCCGCCGCGTCGTCACCGCGGCTCGCGCAGCCGACCACGATGCCCGGGATGTCGCGCAGCGCGGCGATCGAGTTGTCGTTGTGGAAATGGCCGCCGAAGCCGCGCTGGTAGCCGAGGCCGGCGATGCGCACGACCATCGGGTTGCGGTACTGGTCGTTCGAGAAGAACTGCAGCGAGGCGGCCTCGCCGCGGATCTGGTCGCAGGCGTTGTGGAAGTAGGCGAGGTACTGGATCTCCGGGAACGGCAGCATGCCCATGTTGGCGTAACCCTGGGCGAGGCCGAGGATCGTCGTCTCGTCGAGCAGGGTGTTGAACACGCGCGCGCCCTTGAAGGCCTTGTGCAGGCCCTTCGTCACCGTGTAGACGCCGCCCTTCTGGGCGACGTCCTCGCCGAACAGCAGCGCCTGCGGGTACTTGCAGAACAGGTCGTGCAGGGCCTGGTTGATCTGGATCGCGAGATGGCGTGGCGGCTGCTTCTCGGGCAGCTTGTCCTCGCCGCCGAACACGGCCGCGCGGCGCGGCGCGTAGTCGTCGCGAACGGCCTCGGCGGCGACCGCGTCCGGCGTGTACGGCGCGAGCGGCACGATCACTTCGGCCAGGCTGACCAGCTTGGGCCGGCGGTCGGCCTCCTCGGCGGCGGCGAAGCAGCGCGCGCGGATCGCCTCGTACTGCGCGAGCAGGCCTTCCTTCGTGAACAGGCCCGATTCGAGCGCAATCGCGGCGGACCTCAACAGCGGGTCGGTCGCCTCGACCGCGACGAGTTCCTCGATGCTGCGCCACTCGATCTCGAAATCGGTGCCGGCATGGCCCATGATGCGCGTCGTGCGCAGGTGCAGGAAGGTCGGCCGGCGCGTCGCTCGGCAATGTTCGATGGCGCGCGCGACCTCTGCATGTCCGCTGGCGAGATCGAGGCCGTCGGCGGCGAAGTAGTCGAGGTCGGTACGCCCGGCGAAGTTGCGTGCGATCCACCCATCCGGCGTCTTCACCGAGATGCCGATGCCGTTGTCCTCGCAGACGAACAGCACCGGCGTCGGCAGCTTCTGGTAGGCCGACCAGGCCGCCGCATTGAAGGCGGCCTGTGCGGTCGCGTGGTTCGACGAGGCATCGCCGAACGAGCAGATCGCGATCGAATCGGCCGGCACTGGCAGCGCATGGCCGATGCGGCGCGCCTGCTCGATCGCGAGCGCGGTGCCGAGCGCCTTCGGCAGGTGCGAGGCGATCGTCGAGGTCTGCGGCAACACCCACAGCGGCTTGGAACCCCAGACCTTGTGGCGGCCGCCCGAGGCCGGATCGTCCTTGCTCGCCGCGAACGACAGCGCCGAGTCCATGACCGGGTCCATGCCCGGCAGCTTGCGGAAGCGCTCGGCCATGAACGCACCCGAGCGGTAGTGCAGGAAGGCCGGATCGGTGTGTCGGGTCAGGCGTGCGACGAGGGCATTGCCCTCGTGACCGCTCGATCCGATCGTGTAGAACACCTTGTTCTTCACGCGCAGCACGCGCGCCATCAGATCGAGGTGGCGCGAGATCAGCTGCGACTCGAACAGCTCGAGGAAGCCGGCGGCATCGAGCCTGCTGCCGGGCAGGACGGGGGCATCGGCGGCAGGCGGCGTCTCCGCGACCCGGCCATTCCAGGCCTGAACGTACTCGACAAGATTCTGGTCGCAGATCTCGGCGCGATTGAGGCCGCGGTGGCGGGCGGCGATGGCGGGTGCGGGCGATGCGGGCGAAACGGCAGCCATGCGGACCTTGGTACCGGAGGACGAAGCCGCCATTGTAGCGGCGGCCGCTGCGCACGGCGTCGCGGGGACCGCGCGGGATTTCGGGGGCGGCGCCAGCGACGCGACCGAATCGGCATCGCAAACGATGGGCACGACCGCCTGCAGCAGCTTGCCGGGCAGGGGGACTTCCGCTTCGAGCGC
>JAFLDX010000200.1 GCA_017302215.1 Lysobacterales bacterium | reverse complement strand
CTGGTCGCCCACTCGGCGCACCCGGATCGCGTGCTGTGCTCGCCAGCCCTGCGCACGCGCGAGACCGCCGGCGTCGTCGCCGCCGCGCTCGGCGTGACGACCCGGCTGCACTTCGACGCGCGCATCTACGAAGCGACGCCGGCCAGCCTGATCGAACTGCTCGACGAACACGCCGACGCGGACTGCGTGCTGCTGGTCGGCCACAACCCCGGTCTCGAGACCCTCGTCGCCCTGCTCACCGACGGCACTTCCGACAGCGGACGCGGCATGCCGCCCGGCTCGATCGCCTGGCTGCACGTCGACGATGACGCCGTGCTCGAGCCGGGCTCGGCCAGCCTGCGGCACTTCTGGTGGCCCTGAGCGGCGCGCCGGCCCTGCTGCCGGTGGCCCTGGTCTTGCTGATCGGCGCCGCGAGGCCGCTCGCGGCCAGCGACACGATCCTGCTCGATGGCCGCAACTCGCACGCCGAGTTCAGCGTGAAGGTGCTGTGGATGTTCGACGTCGCGGGCCAGTTCGGCGGCGTGCACGGCCACGTGCTGGTCGATCGTGCGCGCAACGAGGCCATCGTCGATGCCCGCATCGATGCCAACGACGTGCACATGCGCCGCGCCGGCGCGGAAGACTGGGTCAAGTCGGCCGAGTTCTTCGACGTCGCGCGCCACCCGGAGATCCGCTTCCTGTCCGCGCCGTTCCCGCTCGCCCGCCTCGCGGAGGGGGGTGACCTGCCCGGTTCGCTGAGCGTGCGCGGCATCCGCGGCCCGGTCGTTTTCAACGTCCGTCCGTCGCGCTGCGCGCGTGCCGGCTTCGACTGCGCGGTCGAGGCGACCGGATCGTTGCGGCGCGGCATGTTCGGCATGCGCTCGCGCAAGGGCACGCTCGCCGACAAGGTCGAGCTCTCGCTCGACATCCGCGTCGAATCGCCGGTCGTGCCGGCCGCCGGCGGATGAACTCGTCCGGCGCGCGCCTGTCTGCCGTGCTCGTCGCGCTGCTGCTGGCCGGTTGCAGCGTCAACCGCCAGCTCGCGCGCCAAGCCGACGCGATCGTCGCCGACACGCGTCCCGACGCGATCGAGTGCACGCGCGCCGACCACTGCGCGCTGGCCACGCCACTCGCGGCATTGGCCGACGAGGCCGCGGGCGCACGCGAACCGAGGCACGCCGTCAGCATGCTCGAGCAGGGCGAGGAGTCGCTGCTGCTGCGCGTGCACCTGATCCGCGCCGCGCGCACGAGCATCGACATCCAGACCTTCATCTGGGTCAACGACGACGCCGGCCGCCTGCTGCTCGACGAACTGCTGGCCGCGGCACGGCGCGGCGTGCGCGTGCGCGTGATCGCCGACCAGCTGTTCTCGCTGGAGGACGCCGAGCTGCTGTCGCAGCTCGCGCGCATCCATCGCAACTTCGAGGTGCGCATCTACAACCCGACGTTCAACAAGGCGGTGACGCGCCCGATCGAGTTCGCGGCGAGCATCCTGTGCTGCTTCCGCCGCTTCAACCAGCGCATGCACAACAAGCTGTTCCTCGTCGACGGCCTCTTCGGCATCGCCGGCGGGCGCAACCACGAGAACCGCTACTTCGACTGGGATCACGAGTTCGATTATCGCGACCGCGACGCCCTCGTCACCGGGCCACGCGCCGGCGCGGCGATGCAGCGCTCGTTCGAGCAGTTCTGGAACTACCGCCGGGCGGTGCCGCTGACCCGCCTCAACGACGTCAACGGCCGCATCGTCGCCGATGCCGCGGCGGACGCCTCGCTCGCGTTGCCGGCGCCCATGCTGTCGATGGATCCGGCACGCGTGGAGCGCCTGCGCACGCTCGCCGGCGACGCCGAAGAGATTCGGCGACGCTTCGTCGACACGGCCTTGCGCGTCGGCGACGTCGAGTACTTCTCCGACGAACCGCAGAAGCAGGACGACGAGTCCGACCGCAACCGCCAGCTCGGCGAACGCATCGCCGGCATGATCGGCGGCGCGCGCGAGCGCATCGTCCTGCAGACTCCCTACCTCGTCATCAGCAAGCGCGCCCAGCGCGTGTTCCGCGCGCTCAACGAACGCACGCCGCGGCCACAGGTGCTCGTCTCGACCAACTCGCTGGCCGCGACCGACGCGTTCTACGTCTACGCGCTCTCGCACAAGTACAAGAAGCGCTACCTCAAGCTCGGCTTCCACATCCACGAGTTCAAGCCGTTCCCCGGCGACGCGGCCGAGCTGGTCGCCGACTACGCCGCACTCGGCGGCGACGACGGCCGCCCCGATGCCTACCAGCGCTACGGTCGCGCGCCACTGTCGACGCGCGGCGTGCGCCTCGGCATGCATGCCAAGTCGATCGTGATCGACGGCATGACCACCCTGATCGGCTCGCACAACTTCGACCCGCGCTCGGACAACTACAACACCGAATCGGGCTTCATCATCCACGACCGCGCGCTCGCCGCGCTCGTCACCGCCGCGATCGAACGCGATGCCGAGCCGCAGAACGCATGGACGATCGCCAAGCGCCCGCGCACGAACCTGATCCATCGCATCAACAACGCGATCGCCGATTTCTCGACGGCGCTGCCCCTGTTCGATTTCTGGCCGTTCCGCTATTCGACGAGCTACGAACTGAAGCCCGGTTGCCGGCCGCTGCCGCCGAACGACCCGGGTTTCCACGACTGCTACACGGCGGTCGGCGATTTCCCCGAGGTGGACCTGCCGCTCAAGGCGATCTACACGCGCATCGCCACCGCTTTCGGGGCGCCGGCGGTGGGTATCCTCTGAGCGTGCGCCGCGCGGCCGGCGCGCGCGCATTCCCGCCGTTTCCCAGATTGACGCGCCCGGTGGCGGCGTCTAGTCTGGGCCGCTGACCTTCCCTTCCCCTTAGCGCGGAGTGGCACCCATGTCCCTGGACATCACGATCGAGCTCGCCGACGAGGACCTCGACCATTTCATCGAGGCGATGCGGCGTGCGCAGGCCAAGGCCGCGGACATGGCGCCCGAGGCGATCGCCGCGGCGGCGTCGCGGCTGCTGGTCGACGTGCCGAAGGTCAAGGTGCCGGCGTTCATCCGCGACCGCCTCGAGAAGCTCGACACGATGATCCAGCTGGTCAAGGACGAGGGCTACGGCCTGCCGGACGAGGACCGCCAGCGCGTGCTCTCGTGCCTGGCCTACTTCGCCGATCCGCAGGACATCATACCGGACAGCGTGCCGGTCATCGGCTTCCTCGACGACGCGATCATGATCGAACTCTGCGTGCGCGAGCTGCGCCCCGAGATCGATGCCTATTCCGACTTCGTCCTGTACCGCAACCAGGAAGCCGCGCGCCGTGGCGTCGATCCGGCGAGCCTGCGCACGCAGCGCGTGGACTGGCTCGAGACGCGCCGCCAGGAGGCCCATGAAGGCATGCGCCGCCGGCGCCGCGAAGGCTACGGCAGTGGCGGCTGGCAGCCGACCCTGTTCCGCATGCGCTGAGCATCCGCGCGCGTTCCGCAACGAAAAAGGCAGCCCGAGGGCTGCCTTTTTTCGTCGGGGCTCCGATGCATCGAGGCATGATGCGGCTCGCCGCGGAAACCGTCAGCGGGAGCCCGGAACTGTGGGAGCGGCTTCAGCCGCGATCTTTTCCACTCTTGCGCCATCCCCGATCGAAGCATCGCGACTGAAGTCGCTCCCACAAGAGCATCGCGACTGGCTTTCAACAGCCGCACGGCTGGTCAATCGCTCCCACGAAAGGCAGGGAGCGCCCACACGCGTCAGTTGCAAGGCCAAGGAATGTAGCTCGCATCCATGCTCGACGCGCAGCCCCAGGCATTGCCGTCCCAGTTCCACTCGATGCGTTCGATGCGCGCGGCGAACGGGATGTCGGACGACGAGGACAGGCGCACCGTGACCGAACAGTTCGGTGCCACGCCGCCGGTCTGGATCGATTCGACCCAGGCATTCGTCGACGGGCGTTCCTCGCTCGGGCAATCGCCGCCGCCGGCGATGGCTTGCGCGACTTCGGCCTTGACCGCCTCGACCTCGGCGGCGATGCCTTCGAGTCCGCCGCGCACGAGCAACTTCTCGGCCTCGGGGTCGCTGCCCTGCGAGAGCGTGGTCGCCTGCTGGGTGATCTCGTTCATGTCGACGCCGTCGGACATCGATTGCTGCAGGCCGATGCCGCCGAGCATGGCCGCCATGAACCAGAAATACGCCGCCATGCCGATGCCGGCGAACACAAACGGCAGCACGTTGAGCACCCAGCCGTACCACGGCATCGGCGGACGCGGCGGCGGCGCGCGGCCCGGCACGACCTCGCGGAACACGACGCAGGTCGAGGCCATCATGTCGTGGATCGCCTGCTTGCGGCCGGTCCAGCCGGCCAGCATCCAGCCGATGCCGAACGGGATCAGGCCGGTGACGAGCTTGCCGAAGAAGCGGCCGCTGGCGCGGCCGAAGCGGATGCGTTCGCCGCGGTCGTTGGTGACCTTGAGGCCCATCATGCGCTTGCCCGGCGTGGCCTGGCTCGCACCGCTCTCGAACTTGGCGAAGTAGAGCCACGAGCCGACGATCGCGGCGACGTAGGCGAGGAAGGTCACGAGGACGATCGTGCCGCCCGGCGCCTCGCCCGACAATGCCGCACGAAAACTCATGTAGGACAACGTGCCGAACACGATCAGAATCGGGATGCCGAGGATCAGCGAGTCGAGCGAGTAGGCGGCGAAGCGGCGCCAGAATCCGGCGTGCACATCGAGGCCGGGCGGCAGCTGTTCGCCGGCGGCGACCGGCGCCGAGGCGACCGGCGCGGCGGCGACCGGCGCGGCCGCGCGCAGGTCGCTGACCGCGCGCGTGGCCTGGGCCGCATCGGCGCTGACCGCGCTGAACGCGACCGTGGCCTGGTCGACCGGCGCCTTCGTGAGCACCGGCGTCGTGGCGAGGAAGGCACGCCAGGCGGAACTGCCGACCGCGGCAACCTGCACGCTCGGCGCCCACGTGCCGCGGCGCACGCGCTCTTCGACGAAGCTCGTCGGCACCGGTCCACGCGGCGTGTTCTCGACCAGCACGAACAGGCTGCCGTCCGCACCGAGCGCATGCAGCTCGGTGACCGCACCGACCGCCGCTGCGCCGGCCTGCAGGGCCTGCAGCTTGCCGAGATCCTCGCTTTCCTTGATCGAGATCGGCACGCGCGCGAGCAGTTCGCTGCGCAGGCGCTCCGGTTCCATGCGGAAGTAGGTGGCCAGCGCCGGCCAGACATCGGCCGCGGCGAAGCCCGGCTGCACGTCGCCGGTCAGGACCAAGGCATGCTTGAGTGCTTCCATCGTTGCGTTCCCCGTTCGTTATCGAACCCACACGGACGCCGGCGTCGCCGCGGGCCGGCATCCTCGACAGTATCGCCGCCGCCGCGCGCCGATGCACGCGGGGCGGCGTGCCACCCCCGGCAAGCGACTCAGCGGCACTCGCGCGGGGCGAGCTTGCCGGGCAGGGTCGCGTTGCATTCCCAGCGCACGTCATCGGCGTAGACCCATTCGATGGTCTCGCCGCGCGCGGAGGCCGGCACGTCGTTCGAGGCAGCAAACGTCAGCGTGACCGAGCAGCGCGGCGCTTCGCCGCCGAGCACGAGCGAGGCGACGAGCGGATCGTCGCCCGGGCGGGTCGCCTGCGGGCACGGCTCGCCGGCCGCACGTGCCTCGGCCACCTCGATCCTGGCGACGCCGGCTTCGTTCGCGGCCGCGGCGATCTTCGCGCGGTGCACATAGTCCTGGTAGGCCGGCACGGCGATCGCGGCGAGGATCGCGATCGGAAAGATCAGCAGCATGAGTCCGTTGGCGACCCAGCCGTACCACGGCATCGGCGGACGCGGCGGCGGCGGCAGCTGGCCCGGCTCGACGTCGGCAAACACGACGCAGGTGCCGGCGACGAGGTCGTGCAGGGCCTGCCGACGCTCGGTCCAGCCGGCCAGCATGTAGCCGACGTAGGCGGTCAGGAACGACAGCGCCGCGGCGAAATAGCGACCGGTCGCCTGGCCGAAGTCGAGTCGGCGACCGCAGGCGTCGGTCGCCTTGATGCCCATCGCGCGCTTGCCGAGCGTGGCCTGCGCCGGTGAGCTCTCCTGGAGGGCGAAGTACAGC
>JAFLDX010000199.1 GCA_017302215.1 Lysobacterales bacterium | reverse complement strand
GACCGCGCGGCGAGTCGACGTGCCGCGGCCATGGCTGATCGACGACGCGCGCGTGCTCGAGTTCGCCATGCAGCCGCCCGGAGACGTCGCCAGCCTGCAGGAGCGCACGCGAGGCCTGCGCGCGCTGCGCTCGGCCGAGCGCGCCGCGCTGTTCGATGCACTGCGCGAACCGCTGCACGAGGACGAGTTGTCGTTCGCGCCGATTCCGCCGGCGGCAGGGCCGCAGGAACGCCGCGCGATCACGACCCTCAAGGAGATCGTCGTCGCGCGCGCCACCGCGCTCGACATCCCGGAAGGCCTGCTGTGTTCGCGGCGCCACCTCGAAACCCTGTGGCTGACACGCGCCTGGCCGAGCGCGCTCGAAGGCTGGCGACGCGCGCTCCTGCACGACGAGCTCATGGCCCGCCTCGCCGACCTCTGAGCCCGTACGCAGCGCGCGCGCACGACCCGCGAACGACGACCGGCAGCCGGGTCACGGCTTGGCGCAACGGGCCGGCTCGGCTATGATGCGCGCCCCGCAGCCGCCGGCCCCCAGGCCTTCCAGGCGTACTGCGTGCACAACACGGGGCGGTAGCTCAGCTGGGAGAGCGTCGCGTTCGCAATGCGAAGGTCGTGGGTTCGATCCCCATCCGCTCCACCATCCAAGCGTTTCAAGACATCCAAGCTCGACCAGGAACCCCGCCAAAAGCGGGGTTTTTTCTTGTCCGCAGCACCTGGGACGTCCGGCAACATCCCTGGACGGCCCGCCCGCGACGGGGCCGGGGGTGGAGCTACAAGGACACCGTATCGGCCGAGCACTTCACCGCGATGAACTGCACGATGGCGCTTCACCAGCAGCGCAACGGGAAGGCTCCACGGATGGAGTACGACCCCGATGATCCCGTCGAGAAAATCCGTGAGGGTGTTCCATAGTCCGGATGCGTTGGCGATACCCCATGCCTCATCGAGTTGCAGCGCGAAGGCGGGGGCCGTGTGCCGGCCGAGAGAGCAGCGATGCCTCAATGGGCGGAACGAATGTTCGCGGGCGGGGCGTGGCGATGGAGGTATAGTGCCGGCAAGCAATCGAACGGAGAGGGCTACGGATGACCGCACGCACGATCCTTGCCGGACTGTTTGCCGCCGGAGTACTCGTGGGCGGCAAGGCAGACGCGTACGTCAATGTGCCGACGTTGCTGCCTCAGCCACTGATCGCGTACCAGCCTATTCAGATGCGAGTCGAGTATGGCTTCGATCACCTGCTCGTTGAGTATCCAGTGGACCCCGCGATGTTTCCCCGGGTTACCCGGAGCGGACAGACGATCCGGGTAGAAATGTTCGGCATGGACTACTCAAATACTTCACCGTTCGACCCGATCCCGCCAAGTGAACGTACGGTTCCTCTTGGATCGTTTCCCGCGGGCGTCTATTCGGTCGAGCTTGTAATGGCGTCGCCGTTACCGGGCGGCGCTTTCGAATACACAGTGCTGCATACGGTCCCCGCCGTCATTCGAGGGGAGGCCGAACCCGTCACGCTCCCCACCGGTAACTGGCGATCCGCTTTCCTGCTTTCGGTGGGCCTTGTGCTGTTGGGGATCGCGGCTATGCGTCGACACGGCGGCGCCCAGCGCTGACCCGCGACGCGTCGAGGCAGCGACGCCCGGTCGGGGTCGGTTCCGGGCGGGGGTGCGGTGCCGCGGATCAGGCGGCGGCGTACCGCTTCACGGTTGCGGTCGACAGGCCGAAGTGCGCGGCGGTCGCGGCGACGCTTGCGCCGCTCGCCTCGCGCCATTCGGCGACTGCAGCGGCATCCTGAGCGCGGGGACGGCCAAGGCCGGTCTTGCCTTTGTGCGTCTTGCCCGTGGTCGCCAGCGCCGCGCGAGCCGCGGCGCGGAGGTGCAATGGCTGGAACTAGAGCCGACCGCCGACTATGCCTGTTCGCGCGGAGATCGCGCGGAATCGTGTCGATGAAGCATCGTCAAGCCTGACTCGCGCGACTTCGTTTCGTGGCCGCGGCAAGGGTGCGCACAATCCTGTCGTGAAGTGGGAAATATCGCGATGGTTTGAATCGCACGTTGCCGCCCGCGACGCGCGCACACCAGACGGGATGACACGGCACCCGCGAGGGCAACTTTGGGGGCAACATGAATCCGCCACCCTCACAAATCCATTCGATTACAGCTCGGCTCAGAGCTGGCGGTCCTCGACCGTGAAGCGGCCGGCCGTGACCGACACCGTGCTGCCATCCGCCGCCTTCAGGCGGAACGCGAAGCGGCCCTTGTAGACCTTGCCGGCGGCGGCTTCGATCTCGAAGCGGTTGTCGGCGGCATCCTTGTCGAGCGTGAACTCCGCTTCCGCGGCGCCGCCCATCGGCTGGGTTCCGCGTTCGAACGTCACGCTGCAGGTGCTGCGTTCGAAGTCGCGGTGGTCGCGCACGAGCGGCCGGCCCTCGACGAAGCCGTCACAGGTGATCGCAAGTCGGTCGATGCGCGTCTTCGGCGGCGGCCACGCGGCGGCGCCGCGGGTCGAGGCGCTCAGCGAGAACGTGTCGCCGATCGGCACGAAATGGATCTCCTCGTCGCCGCTTTCGAAAGCGATGTCGCCGACCTGGGCGGTGAGGGATTGCGGCGTCCCGGCCTGCACCGACGCGGCGACGAGGGCGGCTGCGACGAACAGGAAGCAGAAACGTGACGGCATCGGGAGTCCTCCGGCGGGGCGCGGCGAGTATCGCCGAACCCGCCCCGGGTCCGCGACGCGGCGCCATTCCGGCCCCTCGCTCAGGTGCCGTTGGGCCGCACTCGGGTGTACTCGACGCCTGACTGCCGATGCGCCTGCGCGCTTCGCGGTCGCCTTCCACCCGCCGAGGAAACGAACATGAGCCATTGGCCGAACCCGATCTCGAACCTCGCCCCGCGCCTGGCCCGCGCGGGAGATTCCGCGCGCCATGCCTTGGCCGATGCCCAGGACCACGCCGCGCGCGGTCTCGACGCACTGCGCGAGCTGTCGCACGAAGCGGCCGCCGGCAGCCTGCGCGTCGGGCGCTCGGCACGCTCCCTGGTCAGCCAGCGGCCGGTCGAGTCGGTGCTGCTAGTCGCCGGCGTCGCGTTCGCGGTCGGCTGGCTGGCGGCGTGGATGCGCCGCCCGAAGCCGGCCGTGAAATCCGCACCGGCGCGCGTCGCGACGAAGACGGCGCGCACGACGAAACGCTGATCGAGCACGCGCGTGCAGGAGCGCGCGCGTCATGCCGACCGCCCGCAGCGCGCGCCTCAGGCGTCGTCTGCGTAGCGCGCCAGCGTCGCGGCCACGTCGGCTGCGCTGATCTCGTCGTGCCAGTCTTCCATCAAGGTCAGCATGACGAGCTTCTCGAACTCGTCGCCGAAGCGGCGCGCGACCGCATCGGGATCGCGCACGCGCTTGGCATCGCCGATGATGCCGAAGTGCACGCGCCCGTTGTAGCTCAGGATCGAGATGCCGACCCCGATCGAGCCGGTCTGCGGCACCCAGAACATCAGCTCGCTCACCTCGACACCGGCGAGGTAAAGCGGCTGCTGCGGACCCGGCACGTTCGTGGCGACCGTGCTCGCCTTGCGGCTGAACAGTTCGAGTGCAGGCCCCTGCAAGGCCGCGGGTCCCATGCCGACCACGGCCAACAGACCGAGCGTGACCATCGCCTGGCGCGAACGCTTGAGCTCGCGCATGCTCGCCGCCACGCGTTCGAGGCGACGCAACGGATTGGCCTCGCCGATCGGCAGTTCTAGGAAGACAAGGCCGAAATGGTTGCCGAGCTTCTTGGCGTGCTCGAGTGGACGCAGGTTGACCGGCACGGTCGCGCGGATCGTCACCCCGTCGACATCCTCGCCGCCGTCGCGCAGGGTGCCACGCAGCGCGCCGCTCGCGCAGGCGAGCAGTACGTCATTGACCGTGCAACCGAATGCGCGGCCGAGTGTCTTGACCTCGTCGAGCGGCAGCGGATCGGCCCATGCCACGCGCTTGGCGCCGCCGAGCGGCCCCTTCAGCGCGGTCGGCGGATCGTCCGGCAGGCTCAGTGCGATCGCGAGTTCGCGCGTGATCTCGCCGCCCTCACGGGCGACATCGGCGGCGACCGCGGGGTCGGCGAGCATCGCGGCGACCTTGTCCCACAGCTTCGATCCGACCTTGAGCGCCTTGCCGACGCCGGCCTGGGCCGGCTCGAGCATGCGCTGCCAGACCGAACCGCCGTCGCGCTTGAGCCAGGTACGCGCGAGTTCGGCGTGCTGTTCGGGGTCGGGGGCGGTATCGGTCAGCGACAACATGACCTGGACGAGGGCCAGTCCGTCCGCGTAGCAATGGTGGATGCGCGCGACCAGCACACCCCCGCCTTCGTGATTTTCGACGACGTGGAACTGCCACAGCGGCCGGGTCGGGTCGAGCGGGGTCGATGCGAGCTCGCCGACGAAGGATTCGAGCTCGCGCTTGCCGGCTGCGCCGGGGAGTGCGGCAACGCGCACATGCCAGTCGAGATCGAAATCGGTGTCGGTCTGCCAGTAGGCCGAAGTACCGGTGTTGACGGCCTTCTGGCGGAAGCGCCGGTAGGCCAGGAAACGTTCGCCGAGCAGGCGCTTGATCGCGCCCGGATCGAGCGGACCGGCGAACATCAGCACGCCGGTGATCATCATCAGGTTGGTCGGACGCTCCATGCGCAACCAGGCCGTGTCGACCTTCGACATCGCCTCGCGTCCACCACCGCCTGGTTCGCCCATGACCCCTCCGCAACCTCGCCGGCATCCGAAGATGCCGTGCAAGCATCGCGCGGGCAGTCGCATGAACGCAAACGCGGCGCACCATCGCGCGCGACCCGCCCGGCACGGGCGCAGGCGGCCCGGGGCCTGCTCAGTCGACCGGCTCGCGCAGTTCGACGCGATTGCGTCCTCCGTGCTTGGCCACGTAGAGCGCGCGGTCGGCGGCCTCGATCAGGCGCTCGGGGCTGCACCGCGCATGCGGGACGACGACGCTGGCGCCGATGCTGACGGTCATGCAATCGGCCACGCCCGACTGCGGATGCGCGATCGCCAGCGCCTGCACGCGTGCGCGCACATCCTCGCCGCGCCGCCGCGCCTCGTCGACGTCGCAACGCGGCAGCAGCAGGGCGAACTCCTCGCCGCCGTAGCGCGCGACGAGCTCGCCGCCGGCGGTCGCCAGGCCGCTGCACAGGCGCGACAGCACGCGCAGGCACTCGTCACCATGCAGGTGGCCGCGCGCGTCGTTCAGCGCCTTGAAGAAGTCGACGTCGACCAGGAGCAAGGCCAGCGGTTGCGCATCGGCCGCGTGGCGACGCCACTCCTCGTCGAGGCGATGGTCGAAGCAGCGACGGTTGGCGATGCCGGTCAAGCCGTCGCTCATCGAGAGCACCTCGAGGCGCCGGTTGGCCGCCTCGAGTTCGTCGACGACGCGGGCGAGGTGCACCGCACCGGCGACCTGCGCCGCGACCGCATCGAACATCGCGCACACCGCGGGGCTGAAGAAGTCCGAACGGATGCTCTCGAGATTGAGTACGCCGTGCAGGCGTTCGCGATGGCGGATCGGCACGAGGTATTCCGATCTGACGCGCGGATTGCCGGCGACGTAGTCCGGATCGCGCGTGATGTCGGCGATCAGCTGCGCGCGCCCGGTGCGAGCGCAGCGTCCGGCCGCACCGATGCTCGTCGGCCATGCTTCGCCGGCCGGCAGCTCGAGATTGATTTCCCCGGACCAGACCTCGCGGATGAAATGGCTCGCGTCGTCATCGACGAGGATGATGCTGGCGATCGCGACCGGCAGATGCCGGGTCAGGCAATCGACGATGCCGCGCAGGACCGCATCGAGGCCGTCGCCGCGCAGGGCCTCGAACGAGACCTCGGCGAGGATCGCGGCGAGCATGCCGCGACGACCGGCGTCATCGCGCTCGCCCCAGGCGACATCGGCAAGATCCGCTGCGGTCGGTTCGCTGCGTTCGGCTTCGCTCATCGGGATGGCCCGCCTGGCCAGGCGAGTGTACGGCCACGCGCCGGTGATCGCACCCATCCGCCAGGGCGCTTCGTGCGCAGCCTGCCGTCAGGTCCGGCGCATCCGCCACGCCGCCAGCGCGCGCTCGCGCGATTCGGCGAGGTCGACCATCGGCGCCGGATAGGCGCTGGCC
>JAFLDX010000198.1 GCA_017302215.1 Lysobacterales bacterium | reverse complement strand
CGCGCTCGACACGTTTCACGGCAGCCAACCCGACGAAGCCGGCATCGACAGCGCACGCCTGCGCCGGCTCGTCGCGCCGACCCTCGCGGCGGCAATCTGGCGCGCGCTCGTCGACGCGCTCGTGGTCGACGGCGCACTGGTCCGTCACGGCGCCTGGCTGCATCGGCCCGGGCATCGCGTCGAACCCGACGCCGACGAACGCGCACTGCTCGATCGCCTGCATCCCCTGCTCGTCGCCGGTCGCTTCGACCCGCCGTGGGTGCGCGATCTCGCAGCAAAGGTCGGCATCGACGAGGAACGCGTGCGCCGCAGCTTGCGCAAGGCCAGCGTGCTCGGCGAAGTCCACCAGGTCGTGCGCGACCTGTTCTATGCGCGCGAGTGCGTCGACGAACTCGCCGCGATCGTGCGCACGCTCGCCGGCGACGCGCCACTCGAGGCCGCGCGCCTGCGCGACGCGCTCGGTCTCGGTCGCAAGCGCACGATCCAGCTGTTGGAGTACCTCGACCGCGTTGGCTACACTCGTCGCGTGCGCGATGCGCACGTGCTGCGTGGCGACGGCGGCGGAATGGCCTGAGCCACACCCTGGAAGGCATGCGCATCCGGCGATGCGGCCGGGCTTCAAACCCGGCGGGGGGCGTCGATCGCTCCCTGGCAGGTTCGACTCCTGTTGCCTTCCGCCAAGGTTGGATTCGCTCGTCCGCGGGCGCTGCTCGGAAGAAGCGCCGGGCAAGCCCGTGTGTGCCGATGCTCCCGTTCGCACCGGAAGCGGCGAGCTCCGCCGCAGAAGCGTTCCCGCCGGCTCGGAGGTGACTCTTGAAGGCCATGAACATCGTGCTGCTGGCGATTCTCCTCGCAACGCCCGTTCTGGCGCGCGAGCGGCCCCCGGTCATCGACATGCACCTCCATGCCTACGCCATGGACGAGTTCCCGCCGGGGGTTCCCGCCTGCCCGGGCGACCAGCACGTGCGGGTTCCGACGATCGATCCGCGTTCGACGATCGACTTCGGCAGCTTCGCCACCTGCGGGAAGCCGATCTTCGCGGCACGGGACGACGCCGACCTGCGTGACCGATCGCTGGCCGAGCTGCGCAAGCACAACGTGCGGCGTGCGATGACCTCCGGCCCGATCGAGCTCGTCGATGACTGGAGAAAGGCGGAGGGCGGCGACCGGCTCATGCCCGGGGTCGAGTTCGGCACCCGCAAGGACAAGAGCATCGCCGAACTTCGCAGGCTGCATGCGCAGGGCAAATTGGCCGTGCTGGGCGAGGGATACATCCAGTACCGGGGCCGCCGTCCCGACGACGCTCGCTACGAACCCTATTTCGCACTGGCCGAAGAGCTCGACATACCCGTTGCGGTCCATCTGGGCGAAGGTCCGCCCGCGGCTGCGCGCATGCCGGGCTACGAAACCTATCGCGCCAGCATGGGTTCGCCATTCCTGCTTGAAGAAGTGCTGCGCAAGCACCCGCGCCTGCGCATCTACGTGATGCACTACGGCTCACCCCTCGTCGACGAGATGATCGCGATGATGTTCACTCATCCCAACCTGTACGTGGACGTGGCCTGCAACG
The DNA here is from genome assembly GCA_017302215.1 of Lysobacterales bacterium. Taxonomy (GTDB): domain Bacteria; phylum Pseudomonadota; class Gammaproteobacteria; order Xanthomonadales; family Rhodanobacteraceae; genus Dokdonella. The sequence continues at coordinate 4,580 of JAFLDX010000198.1, read as the reverse complement.
CAGGCAGCTTCCCGCGGGCGCAGTTCCATGCCGCACTCAAGCGCATGGTCGAAGCGGGCCTGGTCGAGCGGATCATGTTCGGATCGGATCAGATGTACTGGCCGGACTTCATCGGCGAGAGCATCAAGGCCATCGAAACGGCGACGTTCCTTACCGCCGCGGACAAACGCGATATCCTCTACAACAATGCGGCACGGTTCCTGCGGTTGAGCGAAGCGGAGATCGCCAAGGACCACCTGCAGTAGCCAGGCGGGCGCGGCGCGGCTTGATTCCCGTGTTATCGGCTGGTTGAAATGGGAGGGAACATGAAGGCAGTTGTTCTCGCGGCAGTACTTGCGCTATCGGCTTGCGCACATCAGTCCGCCACTCCCCCAAGCGGCCTTGGCACTTCGGTCAGTGGTGGCCACGTCGCAAACGTGACTCGTGACGTGCAAGGCTGGCACAACTCGCAGAACCCGAACTGCGCGTTCGTTCGAGTCGTCAAGGCTGCTGTTGTCAAGCGTGACCGTAGCGGCGTCACGGAGCTCTGGACCATCGAAGGTTGCGATGGGCGGCTCTTCGACTACGAGGCTTACATCATTTCCATGGGCGGCGGCATCACAGTCGCGGTGTCGAACGCGGATGGTTCACCTGCAACGATCACCCCCTAGCAGTTCGAGGCGGCACCGCGATCGGGAAGCGCCAAGGCAGCGGAGCAAGCCCCGCCCTACGAAGGTGTAGTCGGCATGGCGGAAGCCGTGCTTCGGTAGCGCCGAGCTCGCTCGGCTCGGGTTGGGCGAGGCGGCACCGCGATCGGGAAGTGCCAAGGCAGCGGAGCAAGCTCCGCTCTACGAAGGCGTTGTCGGCATGGCGGAGGCCGTGCTTCGGTAGAGCCGAGCTCGCTCGGCTCGGGTCGGGCGAGGCGGCACCGCGATCAGGCACGCCCCGCGTCGAGTCGGGCCGGCTCGGCTGACATCGCGCCCACGCCGCGGCGTCGGGTTTAGACTGCGGGCATGACGACATCGGACACGCCGATTCCGCGCCTGACCGCGCTTTCGCACGGTGGCGGCTGCGGCTGCAAGATCGCGCCCGGGGTGCTGGCCGGTTTGCTCAAGGACATGCCGGTGACGCCGTTCGCCGACCTGCTGGTCGGGCGCGAGACGTCGGACGATGCCGCGGTGTACCGCATCAACGACGAGCAGGCGATCGTCGCGACGACCGATTTCTTCATGCCGATCGTCGACGATCCGTTCGACTTCGGCCGCATCGCCGCGACGAACGCGATCTCGGACATCTACGCGATGGGTGCGCGGCCGCTGTTCGCGCTGGCGATCGTCGGCATGCCGATCGATACGCTGCCCGGCGAGACGATCCGCGCGATCCTGCAAGGCGGCGAGGCGGTCTGTGCCGCCGCCGGCATCCCCGTCGCCGGCGGCCACAGCATCGATTCGGTCGAGCCGATCTACGGCCTCGCCGTGATCGGCGTCGTCCATCCCGAACGCGTGCGCCGCAACGATCGCGCGCGCGCCGGCGATGTCCTCGTGCTCGGCAAGCCGCTCGGCGTCGGGCTCTATTCGGCGGCGCACAGGAAGGATCGGCTCGATGCGGCCGGCTATGCCGAACTGATCGACACGACCACGCGCCTCAACACGCCCGGCATCGAACTGGCGACACTCGGCGGCGTGCACGCGATGACCGACGTCACCGGTTTCGGCCTGCTCGGCCATCTGCTCGAACTGTGCCGTGGCAGCGGCCTTGATGCACACCTCGACGCCTGGGCGATCCCTCTGCTCGCCCAGACGCGTGCCTTCGCCGAGGCCGGCATCGCAACCGGCGCCTCGAAGCGCAACTGGCAGGCCTATGGCGACGAGGTGCGGATCGATGCCTCGCTCGATGCCGCGTGGCGCACCGTGCTGACCGATCCGCAGACCAGCGGCGGTCTGCTCGTCGCGTGTGCGGCGGACGCGGTCGGCGACGTCATCGCGCGGTTCGATGCGGCCGGGTTCCGCGCCGCGCGCGCGATCGGAACGCTCGCCGCGAGCATGCAGTCGCCGGGGGTCGTGGTCGGGCCGTCGCATGCGTGACTCATGCGGACGCAGCGCCACGACTCAGGTGAACCCGCGCTCCGACTTGATGCGCTCGTAGGCCGCGTTGATTTCGCGCGCCTGCGCCTCGGCGCGGCGCTTGAGCTCGTCGGGGACATTGCCGAGCTTGTCGGGATGGTGCTGGCTCATGAGCTTGCGGTAGGCCCGCTTGATGTCGCGCGGCTCGGCGCCGCGCTTGACGCCGAGCACCGTGTACGGATCGATGGCCGGGCGCTGGGCGCTGCCGTGCGGACCGCTCGAGCCCGGTCCACGGGAGTCGTGCTGCTGCCATGGGCCGGCCTGCGGCCCGTAGCCCTTCATCGCGCTGATCGCGGCCAGTTCGGCATCGCTGACCCCGAGCGACCAGCACAGCTTGCGCACCATCGCGAGCTTGGCGACCGCGAGCGGGCCTTCGGCATAGACGAGGTCGAGCAACATGTCGAGCAGCAGGAAGGCGAGGTCGCGGCGGCCGCGCGCCCAGGCCTTCAGCTCGGCGACCACGCCGCTCACGTCGAAGTCGGACTGCTTGCCGTCGCCGAAACGCTCGATGGCGATGCGGCGTTGCTCGTCGTCGAGGCCGAGGCGCGACATCAGCGCCTCGGCGGCGCGGATCTCCTGCTCGGACACGCGCCCGTCCGACTTCGACAGCGCGCCGGCGAACGCGAACAGCGGCGCGACGAAGGACTGCCCGAGCACCGGCCGCGCACGCAGGACACCCATGTCGAAGAAGTGCCCGAGCATGCCGCCGAGCACCATGCCGAACAGGTTGCGGAAGATCAGGTAGCCGATGACCGCGCCGACGACCTTGCCGATCCAGCTCACGCGGTACCCCCGTGTGCGCGATTGGCACCTTCGCGGGCTCGAAGTGAAAACAAGCGCTGGCGCTTCATCGGGTGGTCCGGCAGGAGATCGTCGACGGGATTCTACAGGCGCCATCCTCACGGCACGCTAAACTGCGCGCCCCGACCCCGGATAACGCCCGTGCCCACCACGCTGTCCGCTTCGGACCTGCCCGGTCTCGACCTCGTCCATCGCGGCAAGGTGCGCGACGTCTACGCGCTCGACGCCGACACCCTGCTGATCGTCGCCAGCGACCGCCTCAGCGCATTCGACGTCGTCCTGCCCGACCCGATCCCCGGCAAGGGCGAGATGCTGACCCGGATGTCGAATTTCTGGTTCGCGCAGACTGCCGGCCTCCAGCGCAACCACCTGACCGGTCGCGACGTCGCGGACGTGTTGCCGGCCGGCGTCGATGTCGACCTCTACGCGCGCCGCAGCGTCGTCGCGAAACGCCTCACGCCGGTGCCGGTCGAGGCGATCGCGCGCGGCTACCTGATCGGCTCGGGCTGGAAGGACTACCAGGCGACCGGTTCGCTGTGCGGCATCGCCCTGCCACCCGGCCTGCACCAGGCCGAGCGCCTGCCCGAGCCGATCTTCACGCCCTCGACCAAGGCCGCCGTCGGCGCGCACGACCAGAACATCGCGTTCGACGCCATGGTGGAGCAGGTCGGCGGCGAGCTCGCCGAGCAGGTGCGCGCGGCGACGCTCGCGATCTACCGCTTCGCCGCCGACTATGCGGCCGCGCGCGGCATCCTCATCGCCGACACGAAATTCGAGTTCGGCACCGATGGCGACGGCACGCTGTACGTCATGGACGAGATGCTCACGCCCGATTCCTCGCGCTTCTGGCCGGTCGAACACTACGCGGTCGGCATCAGCCCGCCGAGCTACGACAAGCAGTTCGTGCGCGACTACCTCGAGACGCTCGACTGGAACAAGACCGCGCCGGGCCCGCACGTACCGGCCGATGTCATCGCCGCGACGTCGGCCAAGTACGCCGAAGCGCTGCAGCGCCTCGCCGGCATCCGCCTCGACTGAGCGGCCGATCCTCGTCGTCCCGGCGAAAGCCGGGACCCCTTCAAGCGTGAGGGCCGCTGGCTCCGCCGGACGCCCTCCGGGATGTCCCGTCTTCCGGAGTCGCGCTTCCGCCTTGCGCCTGGATGACGACCCCGGAATTGCGGAAAGCACCGACTTCACCCGGTCGCGTCCGCATGAGCGCGCTGGACACTCCGCCCGACACCTTCCCGCTCCGTCGTCCCGGCGAAAGCCGGGACCCATCCAAGCGTGAGGGCCGCTGGCTCCGCCGGATGCCCGACGGGATGAGCAGGTTCGGGATTCCCTATACTCGTGGCTTCGCGCCGGCGCGGACCGGCGTGCGGACTCTGCGGGGGCGGAGCATGGCGCGCGGCGTCGACTTCATGCGGCTGTACCACGAATTCGGCCTCGAGCCGAATGCGACGCTCGACGACCTCAAGCTGGCGTATCGGCGACGCGTGTCGGCCCTGCATCCGGATCGCATGGTCACCGATCCGATCTCGCAGCACCTCGCCGGCGAGCATCTCACGCGCCTGACCGCGCTCTACGATGCCGCCCTGCGCTTCCACCAGCAGCACGGCCGCCTGCCCGGCGCGATCGCACCCGCGCGTGGCGAGGCCGGCGATCCGCCCTCGACACCGC
>JAFLDX010000197.1 GCA_017302215.1 Lysobacterales bacterium | reverse complement strand
GGCCACGCGCGGCGGGTGGCGCACGACATCCTCGAGCTCCTGCGTGCCGCACAGGCCGCAGCTGCTCTGCCCGGTCAGGTTGCGCCGGCGCCGCGCCACCGCTTCGCCGCGCGCGGCCGGGATGCGCAGCGAGAGCTGCACGCCTTCGAGCAGGGTCGTCTCGACGACCTCCTCGAGTTCGTCGGCGCGGGCGATGATGCCCTCGCTCAGCGAGAAGCCGAGCGCGAAGTCGGCAAGATCGTCTGGCGTGGCCATCATCACGACGTGCGGTTCGCCGTTGCAGTGGATCGCGACCGGCAGCTCGGCGGCGATCCAGTCCTCGCCGACGCCGGCATCGTGCGCGCGGTGGCGCTCGACGGGGCGGCGCACCGCCCCTTTCGGCACGTCGCTCATCGGGTCGGCTCGGCCTCGCGCCGACGCTCGCGCAGCAGCGCCTGCTGCACCTCGCTGAAGGCGCGGTAGCGCTGCTGCCACTCGGACGGCTGGCTGACCCGCGCGACCTCGACCGCGGTGATCTTGTACTCGGGGCAGTTGGTCGCCCAGTCGGAGTTCTCGGTGGTGATCACGTTCGCGCCCGAGAACGGATGGTGGAACGTCGTGTAGACGACGCCGGGCTGCATGCGATCGCTGATCTTCGCGCGCAGCACGGTCTCGCCGGCGCGGCTCGTGATGCCGACCCAGTCGCCGTCGGCGATGCCGCGCGCCTCGGCGTCGTGCGCATGCAGTTCGAGGCAATCCTCGGCATGCCAGGCGACGTTCGGCGTGCGCCGCGTCTGCGCGCCGACGTTGTACTGGCTGAGGATGCGCCCGGTGGTCAGGATCAGCGGGAAGCGCGCGTTGACCTTCTCGCGCGTCGGCACGTACTCGGTCAGCATGAACCGGCCCTTGCCGCGCACGAATCCATCGACATGCATGGTCGGCGTGCCATCCGGCGCGGCGGCATTGCACGGCCACTGGATGCTGCCGAGTTCGTCGAGGCGTGCGTAGCTCACGCCGCTGAACGTCGGGGTCAGGCGCGCGATCTCGTCCATGATCTCGGACGGATGCGAGTACGCCATCGGATAACCCATCGCGTTGGCGAGCCGCTGGGTCACTTCCCAGTCGGCGTAGCCGTTCCTCGGCTGCATGACGCGGCGCACGCGCGAGATGCGTCGCTCGGCGTTGGTGAACGTGCCGTCCTTCTCGAGGAAGGTCGAGCCGGGCAGGAACACGTGGGCGAACTTGGCCGTCTCGTTGAGGAACAGGTCCTGCACGACCACACATTCCATCGCCGACAGCGCGGCGGTCACGTGCTGCGTGTTCGGATCGGACTGGCCGATGTCCTCGCCCTCGATGTAGAGGCCCTTGAACTCGCCGTCGAGCGCGGCCTCGAACATGTTCGGGATGCGCAGGCCCGGTTCGTGGTTCAGGGTGACGCCCCAGGCGCGCTCGAACAGCGCGCGCACGCCGGCGTCGGACACATGCCGGTAACCCGGCAACTCGTGCGGGAACGAGCCCATGTCGCACGAACCCTGCACGTTGTTCTGGCCGCGCAGCGGATTCACGCCGACGCCGCGCCGGCCGATGTTCCCGGTCGCCATCGCGAGGTTCGCGATCGCCATGACCGCGGTCGAACCCTGCGCATGCTCGGTCACGCCGAGGCCGTAGTAGATCGCGCCGTTGCCGCCCGTCGCGTACAGGCGCGCGGCCGCACGCAGTTCGGCCGCGGGCACGCCGGTTTCGTCTTCGACCGCCTCGGGCGAGCGACGCGGATCGACAACGAAGGTCCGCCACTTGGCGAACGCCTCGGCTTCGCAGCGCAGTGCCACGAAGGCCTCGTCGACGAGGTGCTCGGTGACGATGACGTGGGCCATCGCGGTCAGCACGGCGACGTTCGTGCCCGGACGCAGTGCAAGGTGGACGTCGGCCTCGACATGTGGCGTGCGCACGAGGTCGATGCGACGCGGGTCGATCACGATCAGGCGCGCGCCCTCGCGCAGGCGACGCTTCATCAGCGAGGCGAACACCGGATGGCCGTCGGTCGGGTTGGCTCCGATGACGATGATCACGTCGGCGTCCATGACCGAATCGAAGTCCTGCGTGCCGGCCGATTCGCCGAGCGTCTGCTTGAGGCCGTAGCCGGTCGGCGAGTGGCACACGCGCGCGCAGGTATCGACGTTGTTGTTGCCGAAGCCGGCGCGCACGAGCTTCTGCACGAGCCAGGTTTCCTCGTTCGTGCAGCGCGACGAGGTGATCCCGCCGATCGCATCGCGACCGTACTTCGCCTGCAGGCGCTTGAACTCCGATGCGGCGTGGTTGATCGCCTCGTCCCACGAGACCTCGCGCCACGGATCGCTGGTCTTCGCGCGGATCATCGGCTTGAGGATGCGCTCGGCATGCGTGGCATAGCCGATCGCGAAACGGCCCTTGACGCAGGAATGGCCGTGGTTCGCGCCGCCGTCGGCGGCCGGCACCATGCGCACGATCTCCTCGCCCTGCATCTCGGCGCGGAACGAGCAGCCGACGCCACAGTAGGCGCAGGTCGTGACGACGCTCTTCTGCGCCTGCCCCCGGTCGATCAGCGACTTCTCGCTCAGCGTCGCGGTCGGGCAGGCCTGCACGCAGGCGCCGCACGAGACGCACTCGGAATCGAGGAAACGCTCGTCCTGGCTGGCCGCGACCTTCGAGTCGAAACCGCGACCCTCGATCGTCAGCGCGAACGTGCCCTGCACCTCGGCGCAGGCGCGCACGCAGCGCGAACAGACGATGCACCTGGACGGATCGAAGCTGAAGTATGGATTGGATTCGTCCTTCCCGGCGAACAGCGGGTTGCGCACGGCCTCGACGGCGTGGCCTCCGATGCCCGGTGCACGGCCCTCGCCTGCGCGCGCGAGCGCATGCACATGGTTCGCTCCGTCGTAGCCGTAGCGCACCTCGCGCAGGCCGACCGCACCGGCCATGTCCTGCAGCTCGCAGTGGCCGTTGGCCGGGCAGGTCAGGCAGTCGAGTGGATGATCGGAGATGTAGAGCTCCATCACGCCGCGGCGGATCTCGGCGAGCTTCGCGTTCTGCGTCGTCACCTTCATGCCGTCGGCGACCGGCGTCGTGCACGCGGCCGGATAGCCCTTCATGCCCTCGATCTGCACGAGGCACAGGCGGCACGAACCGAACGCATCGAGCGAATCGGTCGCGCACAGTTTCGGGATCGCAATGCCGTTCGTCGCCGCGGCGCGCAGCACCGAGGTGCCGGCCGCCACCTTGACCGCGACGCCGTCGATCTCGAGGCGCACGGGCTTCAGCGTCGCGATCGGCTGGATGGCCGGGGTCCCGTAGTCGTATTCGGCAATCGAACGCATGGCGTCCTCCGCGGATTCAGTCGACCGCTCGCGCGACGCGCGCTGCGAAGTCTTCGGCGAAATGGTCGAGCGCGCTCAGCACCGGGTACGGCGTGAGCCCGCCGAGCGCGCACAGCGAGCCGTTCAGCATCGTGTCGGACAGGCTGCGCAGCAGCGCAATGTTCTTTTCGCGATCGATCGAGGCTCGGATGCGGTCGATCACCTCGACGCCACGCGTCGAGCCGATCCGGCACGGCGTGCACTTGCCGCAGGATTCGATCGCGCAGAACTCCATCGCGAAGCGCGCCTGCCCGGCCATGTCGACGGTGTCGTCGAAGGCGACGACGCCGCCGTGGCCGAGCATCGCGCCGATCGCGGCGAAGGCTTCATAGTCGAGCGGCGTGTCGAAGCGCGCCTCGGGCAGGTAAGCACCGAGTGGACCGCCGACCTGCACGGCGCGGATCGGCCGACCGCTCGCGCTGCCGCCGCCGTAGTCGTACAGCAACTCGCGCAGGGTGATGCCGAACGCACGCTCGACGAGGCCGCCACGACGGATGTTGCCGCCGAGCTGGATCGGCAGCGTGCCGCGCGAGCGACCCATGCCGTAGTCGCGGTACCAGGCCGCACCGTGCACGAGGATGTCGGGCACCGAGGCGAACGTGATGACGTTGTTGATGACGGTCGGCTGGCCGAACAGGCCCTGGATCGCCGGCAGTGGCGGCTTGAAGCGCACCTGGCCGCGCTTGCCCTCGAGGCTCTCGAGCAGGGCGGTCTCCTCGCCGCAGATGTAGGCACCCGCGCCGAGGCGCACGTCGAGGTCGAACGCGCGCCCGCTGCCGCCGATGTCGGCGCCGAGCCAGCCGGCCGCGCGAGCACGCGTGATCGCTTCGCGGAACAACGTGAACGCGAGCGGGTACTCGCTGCGCAGGTAGACAACGCCGATCGTCGCGCCGGTGGCGAGGCCGGCGATCACCATGCCTTCGATCAGCCGGAACGGATCGCCCTCGAGGATCATGCGGTCCGAGAACGTTCCCGAATCGCCTTCGTCGGCGTTGCAGACGACGTACTTCTGCGCAGCTTCGGTGCCGAGCACGGTCTTCCACTTGATGCCGGCCGGGAACGCGGCACCACCGCGGCCGCGCAGGCCCGAATCGAGCACGGCCTGCACGATGTCCGCGGATGCGAGCGCGAGCGCGGCATCGAGACCCTTCCAGCCGCCGTGCGCGGCGTAGTCGTCGAGGTCGAGCGGATCGATGACGCCGTTGCGCGCGAAGCACAGGCGCTGCTGGCTGGCGAGGTACGGGATCGCCTCGACCGCGCCGAGTGCGAGCGCATGCGCAGCCCCGTGGAGGAAGCCGGCATCGAACAGGCCGGCCACGTCGGCGGCCGCGACCGGACCGTAGCCGACGCGTCCCTGCGCGGTCGCGACCTCGACCAGCGGTTCGAGCCAGCAAAGCCCGCGCGACCCGTTGCGCACGACGCGCACATCGAAGCCACGCGCGGCGGCCTCCGCCACGATGGCGCGCGCAACCGCCTCGGCACCGCAGGCGAGCGCCGTGGTATCGCGCGGCACGTACACCGTGGCCGTCCTCATCACGCCTCCCGACACTGCGCGACGAGCTGATCGAGTTCGGCGTCACCGACGCGCGCATGCACCGCGCCGTCGACCATCAACGACGGCGCACACGCGCAGTTGCCGAGGCAGTAGACCGGCTCGAGCGTGATCGCGCCATCGGCGGTCGTCTCATGCAAGCCGATGCCGAGGCGCTCGCGCAGGCGTGCCTCGAGCGCACGCGCACCCATCGCCTGGCAGGCCTCCGCACGGCACAGGCGCAGCACGTGGCGGCCGGCGCGCGTGCTGCGGAAATGGGGGTAGAACGTGACGACGCCGTGCACGTCGGCGCGACTGATGTTGAGCGCCTGCGCGATCAACGGCACGCTGGCCGGCGGCACGAAGCCGAGACCGTCCTGGATGGCGTGCAGGATCGGCAGCAAGGCGCCGGGCAGGCCGGACAATTCGGCCAGCACGCCGACGACGAACGCGCGCTGCGTCTCTTCGAGACCGGCAACGCGGTCGATCGGCTCGTCTCTGGCGGTGGCTGGACTCATGGCGATCCGGACGGTGGTGGCGCGACCCGAGGGGCGACGAGCGGGCGCCACGGCGCGGGCACTCGGCCGGTCACGATGGCATCGCCCATGGCTTGCTCCAAGTATGGACCGATGCCGACGCGCCTCCTGTTGCGTCGCACCAGCCGCGATTCCGATCCGTAGAGCGGAGCTTGCTCCGCTGCCTCTTCTCCTGCGCATATCCGAGCCGAGCAAGCTCGGCTCCACGGCACCTGTTCCCGTAGAGCGGAGCTTGCTCCGCTGCTTCAGCACATTCGAGAGGCCTCAGCCGAGCAAGCTCGGCTCTACGAAGGCCTTGCTTTCCGTAGAGCGGAGCTTGCTCCGCTGCTTTGGCCCTTCCGCGGACTTCAATCGAGCGAGCTCTACGGAGCCGATCTCGCGCGGCGTGCACGGCACGCGCCCACGACCCGCGGACCCGCTCAGCGGTAGCGCGGCGCCATCGCGCGTGCCTCGCGCCAGCGCGACAACGCTTCACGAGCGCGGCGGCGTCCGACCTCGATCGCGCATTCGGCGCGATGGAAATCGTAGAACGTGCAGACGTTGCGCGGGATCGTGATCAGCAGGTCGGGCGGCTGCGCGGCGAGCTTGAGCCGCGTGATCGTTTCCTGCACGACATCGAGCGAGCGCGCGAACTGGTCGAGCACGCCGGGCTCGCGCGAGATGCCGGGCGCGGCGCGCCGATGCAGCAGCGCGGCGACGAGGCGGCGCATGCGCCGGCCGGCAC
>JAFLDX010000196.1 GCA_017302215.1 Lysobacterales bacterium | reverse complement strand
CGCGCCTGATCGAGGCGGTCGCCCGCGCGGGCAACGCGCACGCACCGGCCGCGCCGCGGACGAACGGCTTCGCCGATCGCATCGCCCACATCGGCGCAGCACTCGAATCGTTCTGGAACGACACGCTCGCCCTCGTCGGTTTCATCGGCCTCGTCCTCGCCGCCGGCGCGCGCATGCTGATGTCGCCGCGGCGCTGGCGCATCACGTCGACCGTCTTCCACATCGAGCAGACCGGCTTCAACGCCTTGCCGATCGTGTCGCTGCTGTGTTTCCTGGTCGGGGCGGTGGTCGCCTTCCTCGGCGCGACCGTGCTGAAGGACTTCGGCGCGAGCGTCTACACGGTCGAACTGGTCGGCTACTCGTTCCTGCGCGAGTTCGGCGTGCTGCTGACCGCGATCATGGTCGCGGGCCGTTCGGGCAGCGCATTCACCGCGCAGATCGGCTCGATGAAGGCGCGCGAGGAAGTCGACGCGATCCGCACGCTTGGCCTCGATCCGGTCGACGTGCTGGTGATGCCGCGCATCGTCGCCCTGCTCGTCTCGCTGCCGGTGCTGACCCTCGTCGGCATGCTCGCCGGAATCCTCGGCGGCGCCGCGGTGTGCGCGCTCGCCCTCGACATCTCGCCAACCATGTTCATCACGCGCCTGCACGAGACGACCGACGCGCGGCACTTCTGGGTCGGCATGGCGAAGGCGCCGGTGTTCGCCTTCCTGATCGCGGCGACCGGCTGCCTCGAGGGCTTCAAGGTCTCGGGCAGCGCCGAGTCGGTCGGCACGCACACGACGTCGAGCGTCGTGCAGTCGATCTTCGTCGTGATCCTGGTCGACGCGCTCGCCGCGATCTTCTTCATGGAGATCAACCTGTGAGCGCCGACATCGAACCGGTCATCCGCATCCGCGGCCTGCGCAACCAGTTCGGTGCGCAGGTCGTGCACGAGAACCTCGACCTCGACGTGCGCCGCGGCGAGATCATCGGCGTGGTCGGCGGTTCGGGCTCGGGCAAGTCCGTGCTGATGCGCGCGATCATCGGCCTCGGCCGCCCGGCGGCCGGCAGCATCCGCCTGTTCGGCGAGGAAGTGACCGCGCTCGACGATGCCGGGCGCAGCGCGCTCGAACGCCGCTGCGGCGTGCTGTTCCAGAACGGCGCGCTGTTCTCTTCGCTGACCGTGGCCGAGAACGTCGCCGTTCCACTGGTCGAGCACCACGGTCTCGACCACGACCTCGTCACGCGCCTCGTCGCGATCAAGATCGCGCTGGCCGGCCTGCCGCCCGAGGCCGGCGCGAAGTATCCATCCGAGCTTTCCGGCGGCATGGTCAAGCGCGCCGCGCTCGCGCGCGCACTCGCGCTCGATCCCGATATCCTGTTCCTCGACGAGCCGACCGCCGGCCTCGATCCGATCGGCGCGGCCGCGTTCGATCGGCTGATCCTGACCCTGCGCGACAGCCTCGGCCTGACCGTCTTCATCATCACCCACGACCTCGACACGCTGTACGCGATCTGCGACCGCGTCGCCGTGCTCGCGCAGAAGCGCATCCTCGTCGTCGACTCGATCGACGCGGTCGAACGTTCCGACGATGCCTGGGTGCGCGACTACTTCATGGGCCCGCGCGGCCGCGCCGCGCAACGCGCCGCCGCCGCGAGCCCTCCCCCGCCAGCCACCCCGGTGTCCTGACATGGAAACCCGCGCCCACCACCTCCTGATCGGCGGCTTCGCGATCCTCGCCTTCCTGCTCGGCCTCGGCTTCGTGCTGTGGTTGTCGAAGGTCGGCGCCGACCGCGAGTTCGGCTATTACGACATCGTCTTCACCGAAGCCGTCACCGGCCTCTCGAAGGGCGGCCTCGTGCAGTACAACGGCATCAAGGTCGGCGAGGTCAGCCAGCTCTCGCTCGATCCGGCCGATCCGCGCAAGGTCGTCGCGCGCGTGCGCCTCGATGGCGGGACGCCGGTCAAGAAGGACACGGTCGCCAAGCTCGGCCTGCTCGGCGTGACCGGCATGGCCTTCATCCAGTTGAGCGGCGGTGCGCCCGAAAGCCCGCGCCTCGAACCGACGCCCGAGCAGCCGATTCCGATCATCCACGCCGAGGACTCCGCGCTGGCCAAACTGATGGCCTCGGGCGAGGACATCGTGCTGAGCGTCAACGAAGCGCTGTTGCGCGTCGGCCAGATGCTGTCCGAGGACAACGTGCGCCATGTGTCGCAGACGCTCGCCAACGTCGACCAGCTCGTCGCGACCGTGGCCGGCCAGCGCGACAACCTTGGCACCGCGGTCGAGCAACTGGCCGATGCCAGCCGCGAGCTCAAGGCCACGCTGAAAACACTCAACGAGATGGCGAACACGACCAATGCGCTCGTGCGCGACGAGGCGCGTGCGGTGCTGCAGTCGACCGACCAGGCGATCGCCTCGATCGAGCGCGTCGCGAAGTCGACCGAAGCGCTGCTCGACGACAACCGCGCGGCGCTGTCGAGCTTCACCGAACAGGGCCTGCGCCAGGTCGCGCCGGCGCTGGCCGAACTGCGCGAGACGCTGCATGCCTACAAGCAACTCGGCGAACAGCTCGGCAGCTCGAACTCGCTGCTGCTCGGCCGCGACCAACCGAAGGAGTACAAGCCGAAATGATGCCGGCCGAAATGATGCCGTTCGCGCGAAACCTCGCGGCCGCGGCTGCAATGAGCCTTGTCGCACCGAACGCATGGGCGTCGGGCACGGCGGCGACGGATGCGGGCCCGCTCCCCCGATCGACCGGACATCGCGATGATCTCCGGTCGATCGCCACGCGCCTCATCGTTGCACGGGTGGCGCGTCGGGCCGCGCTGCTGGCATGCGCGCTGTCGTTGGCGGCCTGTTCGACCCTCGGCGGCAAGCAGACGCCGTTCGCGGTCCACGCACCGGCCGTGCCCGCGTTCGCGGCGCCTTCCGCGCCTCCGGTCGACTGGCAGTTGCAGGTCGTGCTGCCGCAGTCGAGCAGCGCGCTCGACAGCGCGCGCATCGCGGTCATGCCGAGCCCCGGCGTGCTCGAGGTCTACCCGGCCGTGCGCTGGCGCGATCCCGCGCCACGCCTGCTGCGCAGCCTTGTCGTGCAGGCCTTCGATGCGTCCGGCCGCATCACCGGCGTCAGCGGCGCCAACGCCGGGCTCAGCGCCGACTACGCGCTCGCGATCGAGCTGCACGACTTCCAGGCCGAGGTCGGCGCCGACGGCACGCGCGCGGCGATCCGGTTGCAGGCCAAGCTCTTCGACCTGCGCGCGAACCGCATCGTCGCGACACGCGCGTTCGAGGCGACGAGCCCGGCCGCCGGCAACGATGCGGCGAGCGCGGTGACCGCGTTCGATGCCGCGCTCGCACAGCTGCTGCCGGCACTGGTCGACTGGACGATCGAGGCCGGGAACAAGGCACACACGGCGCGATCACCGTAGAGCGGAGCTTACTCCGCTGCCGTTGCGCTCCTTCGTCGCGAGCCGAGCAAGCTCGGCTCTACGTAGGGCGGAGCATGCTCTGCTCCCTGGGACGACGCCTGCCTTCCCTTCGCCCCGCGCAGCGGGGAGAAGGTGGCGCGGCAGCGCCGGATGAGGGGCCGGCTTCAAGTCCGCTGCATCGCGGCGGAGATCAAGAGCGCCCCTCATCCGCCTGCGGCACCTTCTCCCCGTTGGCACGGGGAGAAGGAACAGCAAATGGTTTCGGCGTGAGCCTTCCCTTTTCCCGTCACGATGGCGAGAAAGAACAGCCGAAGCACGACGACGCCTGCCGTCCCTTCGCCCCGCGAAGCGGGGAGAAGGTGGCGCGGCAGCGCCGGATGAGGGGCCGGTTTCAAGTCCGCTGCGTCGCGGCGGCGATCAAGAGCGCCCCTCATCCGCCTGCGGCACCTTCTCCCCGTTGGCACGGGGAGAAGGAACAGCAAATGGTTTCGGTGTGAGCCTTCCCGTTTCCCGTCACGATGGCGAGAAAGAACAGCCGAAGCACGACGACGCCTGCCTTCCCTTCGCCCCGCGAAGCGGGGAGAAGGTGGCGCGGCAGCGCCGGATGAGGGGCCGGCTTCAAGTCCGCTGCGTCGCGCCGGCGATCAAGAGCGCCCCTCATCCGCCTGCGGCACCTTCTCCCCGTTGGCACGGGGAGAAGGAACAGCACCAGCACGATGATGCCTACCGCTCCGTTGCGGTCACGATCCGCCGGAACGTCAGGTTGATGCGCGCGCCGGTGACGCGCGTGCTGCGCGGCAGGGCGTGGCGGTAGTTGCGCTGGGTCGCGCCGGCCATCAGCAGCAGGCTGCCGTGGCCGAGGTCGAGCGTGAGCGACGGTGCGTCACGATCGTGGCGATGGCGCAGGCGGAAGCGACGCGACGCGCCGAAGCTCAGCGAGGCGATCAGCGGTTCGGGGCCGAGTTCGGGTTCGTCGTCGCTGTGCCAGCCCATCGCGTCGTGGCCGTCGCGGTAGAGGTTGGCGAGCACGCTGTTGAAGCGCACGCCGGTGCATGCGGCGAGTTCGTCGCGCAGGATCGCGGTGGCCGGTGTCCACGGCTGCGGTTCGAAGCGCGTGCGCGAATACGTGTAGACGGCATCGGCATCGCCGATCCAGCACGTGCGCCGCGGTGATTCGATCGTGCGGCCGAACAGGTGCAGGTGTTGCACCTGCCAGTCGATCTCGCCGCGCAGGGCATCGAACAGCGCGTCCGCGCGCGCCTGCGCAATGGCCTGTGCGTCGAAGCGCAGGTCCGCATCGGGCAGGTCGATCGCCGGCAGGGCCACGCGTCAGCCGTCGCGCTGCACCGGATAGGCCGGCGCGGCGTCGAGGCGTGCGGCGCAGACTTCGGCGAGTTCGAGCAGGCGCAGGTCCGAACCGGGTGCGCCGACCAGTTGCAGGCCGACCGGCAGGCCGTCGGCGAGCAGGCCCATCGGGACGCTGATCGCCGGGCATCCGGCGAGGCTCGCGAAGCTCGTCAGGTCGGCATCGCCGGCGCGTTCGGCCTCACCGACACCGTAGGCACCGTGCGGCACGGTCGGCAGCACGAGCACGTCGACCTCGCCGAACAGCTCGCGAGCGAGCACGACCGCGCGGTCGATGCGGCGGTCGGCGGCGGCATAGTCGACGGCGGTGCGTGCGCGCGCGAAGTCGAGCATCGCGCGCAGGCGCGGCGACGGCGGATGCACGGGATCGGCGAGGTCGGCGGCGAGCTCGTCGCCGAGTTCGGCCTCCATGACGAGCAGCGCGGCGCGGCGCATGCGCGCGAGATCGTGGTCGCCGAGGTCGACCGTGCGGCGTTCGCCGAGCTCGAGCCCGAGCACGTCGACGGCGCGCGCGAACACGTCGCGCACGTCGGCGGCGACACCGAGCACGGCGAGGTCGGGCAGGAAGCCGCTGCGCAGGCGACCCGGCTCCCAGTCCGGCGGTGCCACCCTCGAAGAGCGCGTCGAGGCAGCCGTCGTGGCAGTCTCGCACGGTGTCGCCAAGGCGATCCCTGCGGCGTGGTCAGAGTTTTGTGAACTGTATCAAACGCAATGGAATAAAGTTCGTTCGGGAGTGCTCTCAGCGGACATTGCTGCGGCACACTTTCCTTGGGTAAGCCGGCTGGTGGAGGACGCACCGTTGGTGCTCAACACGATCGGCTCAAAGGCTGTGACATCAGAGGAGCATGCAAATACCACAGAGGAAGACGTGGGTGCTGCGATTGACTGGGGTGATGAGCCAGAAGCCACGGCCGACCTGGGAGAGGGGGCTGTTGCGATCCAGTGGGACGATGACGTCGATGACAGCGCAGGACTTGCTACATCTGCCACGGAAAAGACAGAAGATGCCCCTCCCCCATCGCAGGGGTCCTCTCCGTCCATCGACCTCAGCCGCGCAGAGCATCGCATCCATATTACCCAGGAGCTGGAGGCAGCACAGTGCTTTCTGCAAGAGCGTGTGCGGCAGTTGCTTCATGACTCAAATGTAGCGTTCCCCTCCTCTTCAAAGGCCTCTTCTGTCCCCCAGTGGCTGGACTTGGACAGCTACGCCCAATCTTTTTGCCCACGAGAAACTGCGGTTGGCCTCAAGCTTCATCATGTCCTCGCGCTGTTTGAGTCCCCACATCAGACGATTGAGCTATTCCACATGCGTCAAATGTATCGACAGAAGGAGCAGTGGCTGGAGGAGGTGGAGGCCATGGACCGCGTTCTGAGCAACGCACAGCAGCGGAACACGCAGCT
>JAFLDX010000195.1 GCA_017302215.1 Lysobacterales bacterium | reverse complement strand
CCGCCGGTACCAGCGGCTTCATCGATGCCTACCGCTGGGTGCTCGGTGCCGCCGCACTCGCCCTCGTCGTCCTCGTCGGCCTGATCGCCCAGCGCCTGTGGCGCCTGCGCCGCGAGCTCGCGCGCGGCGCGCCGGGCGCGCGAATGAGCCGGCGCCTGCTGGTCGTGCTCGTGCTGCTCGCGGTGCCGCCGGTCGTCGTGGTCTACGGGTTCGCGCTGCGCTTCCTCAACGCGACCGTCGACAGCTGGTTCGACGTCAACCTCGAGCGCGCCCTCGACGACTCGCTCGAAGTCGGCCGCATCGTCATCGACGAACACCTGCGGCGTGCCGAGGACGGCACCCGGGAACTGGCCAGCGAACTCGTCAGCGTCTTCGACCGCGACATGCAGGGCACGCTCGACCGCGAGATCGATGCGCTCGACGCGATCCAGCTGACCGTGTTCGATGCCGATCGCCGCGTGCTTGCGATGGCGAGTTCGGATCCGCGCTTCCTCGACCCTGCGTATCCCGACGCGACGACGCTGCTGCGCGTCGCCAGCGACGGCCGCTTCGCGGTCGCCGAGCCGGTCGGCGACGGCTTGCTGCTGCGCGTCGTGATGCCGGTCGGCGAGGGCGCCACCGGCACCGCGCGGCGATTGCTGCAAGGCATCTTTCCGCTGCCCGAGCGCCTGCAGCCGCTGACCCGGCGCATCGAGAACGCGACGTTCGATTTCCAGCGGCTCAAGTTCCTGCGCGGCTCGCTCAAGCTCACGTTCGCGATGATCCTCACCTTCGTGCTGCTGCTCTCGGTGCTGTTCGCCCTGCTGGCCGCGTTCGGCGTCGCGCGACGCCTGCTCGCCCCGGTCGGTCGCCTCGTGCATGCGACGCGCGCGATCGGCGCCGGCCGCTACGACACGCCGTTGCCGGTGGCCAGCAACGACGAGCTCGGCTACCTCGTCAATTCGTTCAACCAGATGACGCGCGAGCTCGAGCTGGCCGGCACGCGCGCGCAACGCAGCGCGCAGGAGATCGAGACCCAGCGCGCCTGGCTCGGCGCTGTGCTCGAGCGGCTGTCCGCCGGCGTGCTCGGCTTTGACCGCCTCGGCGCGTTGCGCACGGCGAATCGCGCCGCCGAGGCGATCCTCGGCGTGCCGCTGTCGAGCTACCTCGGGCGCGCACTCGCCGAGATCCGCCGCGAACGCGTCGAACTCGGCCCGATCATCGACCCGCTTGCGCGGCACATGCGCGAGGGCCTGCGCGAGTGGCGCGAGGAGATCGTGGTCGAGGCCGCCGGCGGGCGGCGCGTGCTGATGCTGCGCGGCGCGGCGCTGCCCGACGACGGCGGCTTCGTCGCCGTGTTCGATGACCTCACCGTGCTGACCAGCGCACAGCGCGATGCGGCCTGGGGCGAGGTCGCGCGCCGCCTCGCGCACGAGGTCAAGAACCCGCTGACGCCGATCCAGCTCGCCGCGGAACGTCTGCGCCGGCGCTTCGTCGGTCGCCTTGCCGCCGATGACAGCGAACTGCTCGATCGCGCCACGCACACGATCGTCAGCCAGGTCGAGGCCCTGAAGACGATGGTCAATGCCTTCGGCGACTACGCGCGTCCGCCGCAGCTCCATGCGCGGCCGATCGCCCTGCACGCGCTCGTCGGCGAAGTGCTCGACCTGTACGCCAACGACCAGCGCGTGACCCTGACGCGCCAGTTCGCCGACGGCGAGGCGCTCGTGAACGTCGATCCCGTGCGCCTGCGCCAGGCGCTGCACAACCTGCTCAAGAACGCGCTCGAGGCGATCGGCGAACAGCGCAAGCCGCAGATCCACGTCTCCACGCGTGTCGAGCGCGTCGCCGATGCAGCCTGGATCGAGCTCAGCGTGGCCGACAACGGGCCGGGCCTGCCGGACGGTTTCGGCGATCGCTGGTTCGAGCCGTACACGACGAGCAAGGCGAAGGGCACCGGCCTCGGCCTCGCCGTGGTCAAGAAGATCGCCGAGGAGCACGGCGGCAGCGTCCGCGCCGAGAATCGTGTCGGCGGCGGCGCCGAGTTCCACATGCGCCTGCCGCTCGAGGGCGCCGCGCCGCGCTGAGCGCGACCGCGGGCGCGATGCCGGTCCCGTGACCGGCTATGCTCGCCAAGCCCCCGACTCGCGCATCGCCCATGTCATCGAATCCTCCGGCCTTGGCGCCGACCCTGAGCGCGCACGAGCGGCGCAACTTCTGGCTGTTCTTGCTGATCGCCGTGCTGATCCTCGGCGCCGGGATCGGCCTGCGCGACCCGTGGCCATCGGACGAGCCGCGCTTCGCCCTCGTCGCCAGGCACATGGTCGAGAGCGGCGACTGGCTGTTCACGCATCGCGGCAGCGAGCTCTACTCGGACAAGCCGCCCTTGTTCATGCAGCTGCAGGCGGCCGCGTACACGCTCACCGGCCACTGGCGCATCGCCTTCCTGCTGCCGTCGCTGCTCGCCGCGCTCGGCACGCTGTTCCTCGTCTACGACCTCGGGCGGCGCCTGTGGAATCCGCGCGTCGGGCTGTGGGCGGCGGCGGCCCTGCTCGCGACGTTCCAGTTCGTCTACCAGTCCAAGCGCGCGCAGATCGATCCGCTCGTGACCTTCTTCATCACGGCCGCGAACTACGGGCTGCTGCGTCACTTCCTGCTCGGCCCGGACTGGCGCGCGTGGTGGTTCGGCTGTTTCGCGGCCGGGCTCGGCGTGATCAGCAAGGGTGTCGGCTTCCTCGCCCTGCTGATGATCGTTCCGTACGTGTTCGCGCGTCGCCGTGGCTGGATGCATGCAACCGTTACCGAGCACGCCGGCTGGCGTTGGGCCGGCGGTGCGCTCGCGTTCCTCGCCGCGATCGGACTCTGGCTCGTGCCGATGGTGGCGAGCGTGCTGATCGAGGGCACGCCCGAGCAGAAGGCTTACATGAACGACCTGCTGTTCCGCCAGACCGCCGGCCGCTATGCAAATGCCTGGTCGCACGAGCAGCCGTTCTGGTACTTCGCCGAGGTGATCGCGTTCGGCTGGATGCCGCTCGCGCTGGCGCTCGTTCCGGCATTGCCGCACTGGCGCGAGCGCCTGGCTGCGCGCGATGCGCGCCTGCTGCTGCCGCTGGCCTGGGTCGTGCTCGTCATCGTCTTCTTCTCGATCTCGCGCGGCAAGCGCGACGTCTACATCCTGCCCGCGCTGCCGTGCGTGGCGCTCGCTCTGGCGCCGTTCCTCGACACGATCACGGCACGACCGTGGTTCCGGCGCGTCGTGCTCGGTTTCGTCGTGCTGCTGTCGCTGCTGTTCGCCGGGTACGGCTTCGCGGCCTGGCTCGGCCGCGTGCCGCGCGCCGACGCGCTCGTCGAGGCGCGCGGTCTCGGCGAATCGGGCCGCGGCCTGTGGCTGATGCTCGCGGTGATCGGCGCCTGCGGGCTGCTCGGCGCGCTCGTGTTTCGCGTCCGCCGCGCACTCGCAGCGCTGGCCGTGCTGCTGGCGGCGTTGTGGATGGCATGGAGCCTGTGGGCGTACCCGCTCATGAACGAGGCGAACTCGGCGCGCGGCGTCATGCGCAAGGCCGGCGAGATCGCCGGTGCCGATGCCGACATCGCGCTGGTCGCATGGAAGGAGCAGAACCTGCTGTTCGCCGATCGTCCGATGACCGATTTCGGCTTCCGCCAGCCGTGGCACGACCAGCTCGCCGCGGCGATCCGCTGGCAGGAAGCCGCGCCCGAACGCCGCTGGGTCTTCGCCCAGGCGCCGGCCGTCGCGGCCTGCGTCGACGCGACCCGGGCCGTCGTCGTCGGCAATGCCAACCGGCGCACCTGGACGATGTTCCGCAGGGATGCGGTGCTGCCCGCCTGCCGTGGCGGCAACGTGCCGGCGGACATCGACACGAACGACACGGGCGACGACGACGGCGCGGACTGAGTGGCGCGTTGGCGTGGCCGCACGCCGGCGCGCGCGACCCGGACATTCTTTACGCCGCCCCCGCTTTGTTGCCATGCTTCGGCATTGTCCCGCGTCCAACGATCCGCGCCGGACGCAGTGGAAGCCTATGCGGCGCTACCTCCTGTTCGCCTCCGAGCTGTACTCGTTGCCGATCCTGCGGCCGCTGGCCGCCGAGATCCGCGCCCGCGGCGAAGACGCGGCCTGGTTTGTGGCGACGCCGCTCGTGCCGTACCTGCACGCCGACGAGCCACGCCTGGTCGACGTGCACGCGGTGCGCCGCTTCTCGCCGCAGGCGATCTTCTCGGCCAACAACTGGGTGCCGCATTTCTTCCCGGGTGCGAAGGTGCAGCTGTTCCACGGCTTCAACGTCGAGAAGCGCGCGCCCGAGCGTGGCCACTTCCGCATCCGCAGCCTGTATGACCTGTATTGCACGCAGGGCCCGGCAACGACGGCGCCGTTCCGCGATCTCGCCGCACGCCTGAAGCACTTCGCCGTGGTCGAGACCGGCTGGCCGAAACTCGATCCGCTGTTTCGCGATGCCGGCCCTTCGGCGCTGCGTCCCGCCGACGGGCGCGCCGTGGTCATGTACGCGGCGACCTTCACCGAGGAGCTGAGCTCGGCGCGCGCGCTGCATGCCGGCATCGCGCGCCATGTCGCGCGCGGCGAGCGCTACTGGCTGCTGACCCTGCACCCTAAGACCGATCCTTCGCTGGTCGCGCAGTACCGCGCGCTGGAAGGCCCGAACGCGCGCTTCCTCGACGCGACCGAACTGGTGCCGATGATGCGCGCGGCCGACGTGCTCGTCTCGGACACCTCGTCGGTGGTATCCGAGTTCATCGTGCAGGGCAGGCCGGTGGTGACCCTGCGCAACCGCGCGCCGAAGCCGCACATGATCGACATCGCCGACCCGGCCCGGCTCGATGCCGCGCTCGACCAGGCCTTCGCCCCGTCGGCGGCGCTGCGCGACGCCATTGCCGAGTATTCGGCGCGCATCCATCCGATGCGCGACGGCCGTTCGAGCGCGCGCGTGCTCGATGCGACGGCGGCACTGCTCGATGGTGCGCTCGGCACGCTCGCGCCGAAGCCGATGAACCTGTGGCGCAAGCTGCAGGGACGCATGCGCTACGCACGCTGGCGCCGACTCGACGGCGCGGATCCGGACTGATGGTGGCCGCGGCCGGTTCGACGCCCACGCAGCGGGACGCACGCGCCCTGCTGCGCGACGAGGGCTGGATACCGCTGTGGACGCTGGCTGCGCTCGTCGCGATCTTCGCGACCGGCCTCATGCCGCTCTATTCGACGCGCACGCTCGGCGTCGCCTGGGAGATGTGGAGCCAGGGCCATTTCCTCGTGCCGTACAGCAACGGCGAGCCGTACAGCCACAAGGTGCCGTTGCTGTTCTGGCTGATCCATCTCGGTTGGGCGATCGGTGGTGTCAACGACATCTGGCCGCGCCTGCTCGAGGTGCTGACCGGCCTCGCCGTGCTGCTGCTCGCGCGCCGCCTCGCGCGCGTGCTCGTGCCGGACGATGCGCGCGTCGCCGCGCTCGTGCCGTGGCTGCTCGCCGCGTTCTGCTACGCATTCCTGTTCGCGCTGCAGATCATGTACGAGATGCTGCTGTGCGCGTGCGTGCTCGGCGCGCTGAATGCGCTCGTCGCGCACGACACCGACCGGCGTCCCGCATTCGCGTGGTTCGCGGTCGCGGTCGCGGCCGGCCTCATGACCAAGGGACCGGTCATGCTGTTGCACGTCGCGTTCCCGTTCCTGCTCGGTCCGCTCTGGCACCCGTGGGCCGCGCGCGAACGGCGTCGCTGGTACGTCGGCGGAGGCCTCGCCCTCGTCGCCGGGTGTGCCGTGCTGCTGGCCTGGGCCCTCGCCGCCGCGCAGGCCGGTGGCGAGGCCTACCGCAACGAGTTGTTCTTCATGCAGACGACCGGACGCATGGTCGACAGTTTCGATCACGCCCGCCCGTTCTGGTGGTACCTGTCGATGTTGCCGATGCTCGCGCTGCCGTGGGTGCTGTGGCCGCGCGCCTGGCAAGCCGCCGTGCAGGCGGCGACGGCGCCGCGCACGGTTTCCTGGCGTTTTCTCGCGTGCTGGCTCGCACCGGTCTTCGTCGCCTTTTCGCTGGTCAGCGGCAAGCAGGCCTACTACCTGCTGCCGGAAGCCGCCGGGGGTGCGCTCGCGCTCGCGCTCGGGTTCGCGCGCCTCGCACGGCGCGGCCCTCGCGCGCACCGGTTCGGCGGCAGCCAGTGGCTCGGCCTGGTCCTGATCGCCGC
>JAFLDX010000194.1 GCA_017302215.1 Lysobacterales bacterium | reverse complement strand
GCGCCGAGCCGAGCGTGGCCGCGCGCAGCACGGTCGCGGCATCGAGCGCGGCCGCGTCACCTGCGACGATCTTGCCGACCAGTGCCGCCGTGCGCATTTCGCCGAACAGGTCGAGGTCGTTGTTGGAAGCGCAACCGTCGGTACCGATGGCGAGATTGACGCCGGCGCGGCGCAGCGCCTCCGCCGGGCACAGTCCGCTGACCAGCTTGAGGTTCGACTCGACGTTGTGCACGACCGACACGCCGTGCGCGGCGCAGTCGGCGATCTCGGCCTCGATCAACTGGGTCATGTGCACGGCGATCAGGCGTTCGTTGACGAGACCGAGTCGCTTGATGCGTGCAAACGGACGCATGCCGTGGTCGCGCAGGCTGTCGCTGATCTCCTCGGCCGTCTCGTGCAGGTGCAGATGGACCGGAAGGTCGAGCTGGTCGGAAAGCAGGCGGATGCGCTCGAAGCTCGCATCGGACACCGTATAGGGTGCATGCGGCGCGAAGCTCGTGCCGATCAGGGGATCGCCGCGCAATTCGTCGTGGACCGCGATGGCCTTGTCGAAGTACTCATCGGGACTGGCCGCCCACGGCGTCGGAAACTCGATGATCGGCAGGCCGACCAGGGCGCGGAAGCCGTGGCGGCGGTAGGTCTCGGCCTGCACGTCGGGATAGAAGTAGTTCTCGTTGCAGCAGGTCGTGCCGCCCCGGACCATCTCCGCGATCGCGAGTTCGACGCCGTCGCGCACGAATTCGGGCCCGAGCACGCGCGCCTCGGCCGGCCAGACGTGCTCCTTCAGCCAGCGCATCAGCGGCAGGTCATCGGCGAGCCCGCGCATCAGCGTCATCGGGTTGTGCACGTGGGCGTTGACCAGCCCCGGCATCAGCACGTGCTCGTCGAGTTCGACGCGTTCGCGCGCGGCGTAGCGCGTGCGCGCATCGGCCGTCGGCAGCACGGCGACGATGCGATCGCCTTCGATCGCGACGGCGTGGTCCTCGAGGACGACCCCGTGCGGCTCGACCGGAACGATCCAGCGCGCCTCGATCAGCAGGTCGATCGCCAGCGGATTCGTCATCGGCGCGCGGTCACTTCACGCGGCCGACGTACTCGCCGCTGCGCGTGTCGACCTTGATGACTTCGCCCTGGTTGACGAACAGCGGAACGCGCACGGTGGCACCCGTCTCGAGCTTGGCCGGCTTGCCGCCGCCGCCGGAGGTGTCCCCGCGTACGCCGGGGTCGGTCTCGGTGATGGCCAGTTCGACGAAGTTCGGCGGGGCGATCGTCAGCGGCGCGCCGTTCCACAACGTCACGATGCAGATCTCGTTGCCCTTGAGCCACTTGGCGGCATCGGCCATGGCCTTCTCGTCGGCACCGATCTGCTCGTGCGTGTCCGGATGCATGAAGTGCCAGAACTCGCCGTCCGAGTAGAGGAACTCCATGTCGGTGTCGACGACGTCGGCACTCTCGACCGAGTCGGTCGACTTCATCGTCATCTCGACGACGCGGCCGGTCTTCAGGTTGCGATACTTGACGCGCGTGAACGCCTGTCCCTTGCCCGGCTTGACGTATTCGGTGTCGACGATCGTGCAGGGGTAGCCGTCGACGATGATCTTCATGCCGTTCTTGACGTCGTTCATTCCATGCGAAGCCATGGAGCGCTCCCGTAGCAGGTGGATAGGGCCGCCGTGAAAGCGGCTAGAATGATGGGCTTACCGACCGGATCAGGCCGGGTCCGATCCGCCATGATACCCGCAAGCCTGCCGCTCCAACACGTACCGTCGCCGCCATCGCGCTGGCAGCGGCTGTGGCGCGAGGCCGTCACCGATCCTCGCGAACTGCTGGCCCTGCTCGGCCTCGCCGATCGTGCCGACGAACTGCTGCCCGCGCGCGACACCGGCTTTGCGCTGCGCGTGCCGCGCGGCTTCGTCGCACGCATGCGCCACGGCGATCCGGCCGATCCGCTGCTGCTGCAGGTGCTGCCGCGCGCGGCCGAACTCGACGAGGTTCCGGGCTTCACCACCGACGCGGTCGGCGACGGCGCGGCGCGCGCGGCCACGGGCGTGATCCACAAGTACGCGGGGCGCTCCCTGCTGATCGCCACCGGTTCGTGCGCGGTGCACTGCCGGTACTGCTTCCGCCGCCACTTCCCGTACGCCGACGAGACGGCCGCGGCCGGACGCTGGCGCGACGCCCTCGCCCACCTCGCCGCCGATGCCGCGAGCGAGGAGGTCATCCTGTCGGGCGGCGACCCGTTGTCGCTCTCGACCGCGCGCCTCGCGGAACTGACCGATGGCCTGGCGGAGATCCCGCATGTGCGCCGACTGCGCATCCACACGCGCCTGCCGGTCGTCCTGCCCGAGCGCGTCGACGAGAGCCTCGTCGACTGGCTGGCCGGCCTCGCCCTCGAACGCGTCGTCGTGCTGCACGCCAACCACGCCAACGAGCTCGACGAAAGCGTCGCCGCGGCGTGCCGGCGCCTGCGCGACACCGGCGCGGTCCTGCTCAACCAGGCCGTGCTGCTGCGCGGGGTCAACGACGACGCGGACGTCCTCGCCACACTGTCGGCACGCCTGATGGCTTGCGGCGTCCTGCCCTACTACCTGCACCAGCTCGACCGCGTGGCCGGTGCCGCACACTTCGAGGTCGAGGACGCGCGCGCCGGCACGCTCGTCGAGGCGTTGCGCGCGCGCCTGCCCGGCTACCTCGTGCCGCGCCTCGTGCGCGAGATCGCCGGGGCCGACAGCAAGACCCCGCTCTGATGCGGCTCCGACCCGGCCACCGGCGCATGAACGCCGCGACGCGGGCGTATGGAAAACCCCGTTTGAATCCGGTACAACCGGGCCGTCGTGCCTCGCATCGCGACGACCCAGCAGCGTCCCCTGACCGCGCGGACCCATGACCAAACAAGACAATGTCATCAAGCTGCTGCTGATCGAGGATGCGGTCGACGAGGCCGAACAGATCATCAGCATCCTGCGCAACGGCGGCATCGCGGTGCGGCCGGCACGCGCGTCCAACGACGCCGAACTGCAGGAACAGATGGACCGGCACACGCCGGACATCGTCATGATCAACCTGCGCAGCCGCGACCTTCCGCTGCGCACCAGCACGGAAGCCGTCGAACGGACCGCCAAGGACATCGCGGTGGTCGGCTACGGCAGCGATGTCGCCGACGAAGACGTCGTCGAAGCCTACCGCGCCGGTGTGCGCGCGTATGCCCTGCGCTCCAAGCCCGAGCACGTCCAGATGGTCGTGCGCCGCGAGTTCGACGCCCTGACCACGCGACGCAGCGTGCGGCGCCTCGAGAACGCGCTGCGTGAATCCGAGCGACGTTGCGGTGCCCTGCTCGACTCGTCGCGCGACGCGATCGCCTACGTGCACGAAGGGATGCACGTGCGCGCCAACCGTGCCTACCTCGAGACGTTCGGCTTCGAGGAGTTCGAGGAGCTCGAGGGCGTATCGATCCTCGACCTCGTCGCCGGTGACGACGCGGACGACTTCAAGTCGCTGCTCAAACGCCTGTCGAAGGGCGAGAAGCCGCCGCAGCGCCTGAACCTCAAGGCACAACGCAGCGACGGCAACACGTTCGACGCGGTCATGGAGTTCGCCGAGGCCAACTACGAGGGCGAGCCGTGCCAGCAGATCACGTTCCGCCAGCAGACGGCCGATGCGGCCGTGGCCGGCGAGATCGACGCGCTGCGCACCAAGGACCTCATCACCGACCTCTACAATCGCCAGTACCTGCTGGCCGAACTCGACCGCGCGACCGCCGGGGCCGCCAGCGGCAAGGTCGACCAGGCCCTGCTGCTGGTGGAGCCCGACAACTTCAGGTCGGTGCTGGATGGCATCGGCATCGGCAACACCGATCTCCTGCTCGGCGACATGTCGAGCCTGCTGCGCCGCCACCTCAAGGATTCCGACGTGCCGTGCCGGATCGGCGAGCAGACGTTCGCGATCCTCGCCACCGAGCGCGGGGCGGACGACGTGCGCCAGCTGGCGGAGACCCTGCGCAAGGCGTTCGAGGACCGCATCTTCGAGGTCGGCAAGCACTCGATCACGCTGACCGTGCGCGTCGCCGGCAGCCTGATCGGCGAGAAGAACGCGAACGGCTCGGCCGTCCTCGAGCAGGCCTCGACGGCGCTGCGCGCGACCGGAGTCGAAGGCGGCAACCGCGTGCGCATCTTCGATCCGGCCGCGCAGGACAAGGCGGACGCCGAGAAGACGCGCCACTGGCTCGCACTCACGCGCGACGCGCTCGCCAACGACGGCTTCCTGCTCTACTACCAGCCGATCATCAGCCTGCAGGGCGCCGAGGGCGAGTACTACGAGATCCTGCTGCGCATGAAGGGTCCGAAGGGCGAGATCCTGCCGGGATTCTTCCTGCCGATCGCCGAGCAGAACGGCCTGATGCCGGCAATCGATCGCTGGGTCATCGCGAACGCGGTGCGCGCCCTGTCAGAGCGCGAACAGGCCGGCCGCAGGACCACGTTCTTCATCAAGCTGACGCCGCAGTCGCTGGACGACCAGGGCCTGCTGCCGTGGGTCGCGCAGCAGCTGAAGAACGCGCGCCTGCGCGGCGACGCGCTCGTGTTCGAGATGCCCGAAAGCAAGGTCGTCACCAGCCTCAAGCCGGCACGTGCCTTCCTCAAGGGACTCGAGCAGTTGCATTGCGGCTTCGCCCTCGAGCAATTCGGATCGGGGCTCAATTCGTTCCAGCTGCTCAAGCACATCCCCGCGCACTACCTCAAGGTCGACCGCAGCTTCATGGCCGAACTGCCGAAGAACAAGGACAACCAGGAGCGCATCAAGGCGATCTGCGAGCAGGCGCGCACGGCCGGCAAGTTGACCATTGCCGAATTCGTCGAGGATGCCACCAGCATGTCGATCCTGTTCACCTGCGGTGTCAACTTCGTGCAGGGGAATTTCCTGCAGGAGCCCGAGCAGGTGATGACCTACGAGTTCGGCAACGGCTGAGATCCGCGGCCAGCGGTACCAGCGATACGGAAGGCAAGGCCCCGCCCGAGCGGGGCCTTGCCGTCGTCGATCCGCGCGCGCCGCTCAGGCGGCGTTGCGCAGCGCGGCGATGCGCTCCTCGATCGGCGGGTGGCTCGAAAACAGCTTGCGCATCCCGCCACCGGCGATGCCGAAAGCCTGGATCGCCTGCGGCAGCGTGTTCTCGCCGCGGTTCGCGTCGAGTCGGGCCAGCGCCGCGATCATCTTGTCCTTGCCGGCGATGCGCGCGCTGCCCGCGTCGGCACGGAACTCGCGCCAGCGCGAAAACGCCATGACGATCATCGAGGCGAAGATGCCGAGCACGAACTGCAGCACGAGCACGATCGCGAAATAGGCGATGCCACCGCCCCCGTTGTCGCGGTTGCCGCTGATCGCGCGGTCGATCACCGTCCCGACCACGCGCGCAAGGAAGATCACGAACGTGTTCACGACGCCCTGGATCAGGGTCATCGTCACCATGTCGCCATTGGCGACGTGGCTGACCTCGTGGGCGAGCACGGCCTCGACCTCGTCCTTGTTCATCTGCTGCAGCAGGCCGGTGCTGACCGCGACGAGCGCGTTGTTGCGGGTCGGGCCGGTCGCGAACGCGTTCATCTCGGGAGCGTCGTAGATCGCGACCTCCGGCATGCGGATGCCGGACTTCTCGGCCTGGCGTCGCACGGTGTCGACCAGCCAGGCCTCGGTCGGATTCGAGGGATTCTCGATGACGTGGGCGCCGGTCTGCCACTTCGCCACCCACTTCGAGATGGCGAGCGAGATCAGCGAGCCGCTGAATCCGACGATCGCCGACATGATCAGCAGGCCCTGGTAATTGATCCCGCCGTTGCGAACCGTGTAGGTGTCGATGCCGAACAGCTTGACGATGATCGACAGCAGCGCGATCACGGCCAGGTTGGTCAGTACGAATAGGACGATGCGGCGCATGGGTTCCTCGCGGGCGGCTGGGTGTGGGTTACGTTAGCGCAAGTCGCCGCCATGCGTTCCCGCGGCGGCGGCGACATCGTGCAAGGTTGGGTAAACTCGCGCGCTTTCAAGCGGATGTGCCGATCCGATGCCCCGGGACCGACGACGCGTGCGCGAGTTGACGACGGCCGTCGGGCACCCGCCGTGAGTCGCCGTTTCTGCAGATGCAAAAAAGGCAGCCGCAGCTGCCTCCTTGCCGTGCGCAAACAAAGGTCAGGACTGCGGCTCGTCCGGCCAGTTCTTGATGTAGCTCTTGAGCATGCGGTTTTCAAAGCTTTGCTCTTCGAGCACCGCCTTGGCAACGTCCAGGAAGGAAATGACGCCCATCAGCAACTCGCCGTCGAGCACCGGCAGATAGCGCGAGTGCTTTTCGATCATCAGGCGACGCA
>JAFLDX010000193.1 GCA_017302215.1 Lysobacterales bacterium | reverse complement strand
GCCGAGGTCGCGCGCGACGTGCATGCGCGACACGCGCGCGCGCTGCGCGGCGCCGGCTGAATCCCGCGTCGCTCAGGCATCGGTCCACTGCGCGAGATGCAGCAGCACGCCGGCCGGATCCCACACGTGCGTGACGAGTGCGCCGTACGGCTGCTGCCGCGGCGGTGCGACACGCGCATCACCGAACCGTCGCGTTTCGAGCACGGCACGGATCGCCTCGAAACTGGCCACGGCGTCGGCAACCGGGATGAACAGCATCGTGTTCTCGGCCCATTCCTTGAGGTAGCCGCGCTGCAGGTAGAAGCGGCGTTCGGCATTCGCCAGCAGCGCGAGCTCGGGGTCCTCGTACTCGACCACCCAGCCGAGCGCCTCGTAGAACGCCTTCGAGACGGCGAAATCCTTCGCCGGGATGAAAGGCCGCAGGTCGCTGATCGCAAGATCCATCGTCGTTCTCCCGATGCACGAAACGGCATCCGCGATGATGCCCTGGCCGTACCACCGACCCCCATGGGCATTTAGGAAACGGATTCAGCCGTGATGCCCTGGCCGTACCACGCCACAACGCCGGAGCATCACGCCCGAAGGCGTTTCCTGCAGGGAGATCATGGCCCCGCCACCGCGGCCTTCATCGCGCCGACCACCGCCGCATAGTCCTTCTGCCCGAAGATCGCCGAACCGGCGACGAAGGTGTCGGCGCCGGCGCGCGCGATCTCGCCGATGTTGTCGATCTTGACGCCTCCGTCGATCTCGAGGCGGATGTCGCGCCCGCTGGCGTCGATCAGCGCGCGCACGCGGCGCAGCTTGTCGAGCGCCGACGCGATGAAACCCTGCCCGCCGAATCCCGGGTTGACCGACATGATCAGCACGAGGTCGAGCTGGTCGAGCACGTGGTCGAGGTGGTTGAGCGGCGTGGCCGGGTTGAACACGAGGCCGGCCTTGCAGCCGGAGGCCTTGATCAGCTGGATCGTGCGGTCGACGTGCTCGCTCGCCTCCGGGTGGAAGCTGATCGTGGTCGCGCCGGCCCTGGCGAAGTCCGGCACGATGCGGTCGACCGGCTTGACCATCAGGTGCACGTCGATCGGCGCGCTCACGCCGTGCTTGCGCAGGGCCTCGCAGACCAGCGGGCCGATCGTCAGGTTCGGCACGTAGTGGTTGTCCATCACGTCGAAATGCACCCAGTCCGCGCCGGCGGCGAGCACCGCATCGACCTCGGCGCCGAGCCGGGCGAAGTCGGCCGACAGGATCGACGGGGCGATGACGCAGGACTGCTTGGCCACGGGCGGCTCCGCGCTCGGATCGGAGCGTGGATTCTAGCCTGCGCGTCGGCGGCGCCGGCACGGCGGCCTCGTTCCGGGACGATGGTCGGACGCTGCGCCGCGTGGCGGCGGCGCGTGCTATAACGGCCGCACCCAGGAGCCGTGCTCGCGCACTTCCCAGGAAACCAGCGCCCGCAGGACGACTCCCGTGCAACCGATGCCGGAACGCGGCCCCGCCGCCCCGGCCCGCATGACGTGCGAGGAGGATGGCATGACGACGATGAGTCGGCGCCAGTTCCTGAAGGTCACCGGGACGACCCTGGTGGGCTCCAGCCTGGCCCTGATGGGCTTCGCGCCCGGCGACGCGCTCGCCGAGGTGCGCCAGTACAAGCTGGCGCGCACGGTCGAGACGCGCAACACCTGCACCTACTGTTCGGTGGCATGCGGGATCCTCATGTACTCGCTCGGCGACGGCGCCAAGAACGCCGAACCGAACCTCTTCCACATCGAGGGCGACCCGGACCATCCGGTCAACCGCGGCACGCTGTGCCCGAAGGGCGCCGCCCTCGTCGACATGATCCACAGCGAATCGCGCCTGAAGTACCCGGAGTACCGAGCGCCGGGCTCGGACACCTGGCAGCGCCTGTCGTGGGACGACGCCCTCGACCGCATCGCCCGCCTCATGAAGGACGACCGCGATGCGAACTTCACGCCGACCAACGCGACCGGGCAGACCGTCAACCGCTGGCTGACCACCGGCATGCTCGCCGCCTCGGCGACCAGCAACGAGACGGCCTTCCTCACGCACAAGGTCGTGCGCTCGCTCGGCATGCTCGCGTTCGACAACCAGGCGCGCGTCTGACACGGACCCACGGTGGCAGGTCTTGCCCCGACGTTCGGCCGAGGTGCGATGACGAATCACTGGGTCGACATCCGCAACGCGGACGTCGTGCTCATCATGGGTGGCAACGCCGCCGAGGCGCACCCGTGCGGCTTCAAGTGGGTGACCGAGGCGAAGGCGCACAACAAGGCGAAGCTGATCGTCGTCGATCCGCGCTTCAACCGCTCGGCCTCGGTCGCCGACGTCTACGCGCCGATCCGCACCGGCACCGACATCGTCTTCCTCGGCGGGCTCATCAACGACCTGCTCGCCAGCGATCGCATCCAGCGCGAGTACGTCGTCAACTACACCGATCTCTCGTTCATCGTGAAGGACGAGTTCGCGTTCAAGGACGGCCTGTTCTCGGGCTACAACGCGGACAAGCGCAACTACAGCAAGTCGAGCTGGGACTACGCGCTCGGTGACGACGGCTTCGTGCGCACCGACCCGACCCTGGCCGATCCGCGTTGCGTCTACCAGCTGCTCAAGCAGCACTACGCGCGCTACACGATCGAGATGGTCGAGCGCGTGTGCGGCACGCCGAAGGACAAGGTCCGCCAGATCTGGGACCTGATCGCCTCGACGGCCACGCCGACGCGCGCGATGACGATCATGTACGCACTCGGCTGGACCCAGCACTCGATCGGCTCGCAGATGATCCGCACCGGCGCGATGGTGCAGCTGCTGCTCGGCAACATCGGCATCGCCGGCGGCGGCATGAACGCGCTGCGCGGACATTCCAACATCCAGGGCCTGACCGACCTCGGCCTCATGTCGAACCTGCTGCCGGGCTACCTGACCCTGCCGAACGAGGCCGAGCAGGACCTCGCGACCTACCTCACGCCGCGCACGCAGAAGCCGCTGCGACCGAAGCAGATGAGCTACTGGCAGAACTATCCGAAGTTCTTCGTCAGCCTCATGAAGAGCTGGTTCGGCGATGCCGCCACGGCCGAGAACAACTGGGCCTTCGACTACCTGCCCAAGCTCGACAAGGCCTACGACATGCTGCAGGCCTACGAGCTGATGCACCAGGGCAAGATGACCGGATACATCTGCCAGGGCTTCAACCCGATCGCGGCCGCGCCGAACAAGGCCAAGCTCGTCGAGAGCTTCTCGAAACTCAAGTTCCTCGTGACGATGGATCCGCTCGCCACCGAGACGAGCGCGTTCTGGCAGAACCACGGCGTGTTCCACGACGTCGACACGGCCAACATCCGCACCGAGGTGTTCCGCCTGCCGACGACCTGCTTCGCCGAGGAGGAAGGCGCGGTCGTCAACTCGTCGCGCTGGCTGCAGTGGCACTGGAAGGGTGCCAATCCGCCCGGCGAGGCGCGCAGCGACATCTGGATCATGTCGGCGCTGTACCTGCGCCTGAAGGCGCTCTACGCGAAGGAGGGCGGCGCGTTCCCCGATCCGATCGCGAACCTGTCGTGGAAGTACGTGCACGCGGCCGAGCCGAGCGCCGAGGAACTGGCGAAGGAATACTCGGGCAGGGCCCTCGTCGACCTCTACGACCCGAAGGATCCGACCCGGCTCGTGCGCAAGGCCGGCGAACAGCTGGCCGGCTTCGCCGAACTCCGCGACGACGGCAGCACGGCGAGCGGTTGCTGGATCTTCTGCGGCGCGTGGGGGCCGAGCGGCAACCTCATGGCGCGGCGCGACAACAGCGATCCGACCGGCGTCGGCAACACGGTCAACTGGGCCTGGTCGTGGCCGGCCAACCGGCGCGTGCTCTACAACCGCGCATCGTGCGACGTGACCGGCAAGCCGTTCGATCCGAAGCGCACGCTGATCGCGTGGAACGGCAAGGCCTGGGGCGGCGCCGACATTCCCGACTACGGCGCCGCACTCGATCCGGCCGACGGCGCCGGTCCGTTCATCATGAACCCGGAAGGCGTCGCGCGCTTCTTCGCACGCGGCGCGATGGCCGAAGGCCCGTTCCCCGAGCACTACGAGCCGTTCGAGACGCCGCTCGCCGAGAACCCGCTCAATCCGGGCCAGGCGCAGGCACTCAACAATCCGGCCGCACGCGTGTTCAAGGACGACCTGCCGAGCTTCGGCAAGGTCGACGAGTTTCCGCATGTGGCGACCACGTACCGGCTGACCGAGCACTTCCACTACTGGACCAAGCACGTCCGCCTCAACGCGATCACCCAGCCCGAGCAGTTCGTCGAGATCGGCGCGGCGCTCGCCGACGAGCTCGGCATCGCCAACGGCAGTCGCGTCAGGGTCAGTTCCAAGCGCGGCGTCATCGAGGCGGTGGCGATGGTGACGAAGCGCATCAAGGCGCTGACCGTCGATGGCCGCACCGTGCACCAGATCGGCGTGCCGATCCATTGGGGCTTCCTCGGCGCGGCCCGACCCGGCTACCTCGCCAACACGCTGACCCCGTTCGTCGGCGACGGCAACACGAACACGCCGGAGTTCAAGTCGTTCCTGGTCAAGGTCGAGCGGGCATAGGAGGTCGCATGGCACTGCAATCGCTCGACATCGTGCGCCGCTCGGCGACGACCACGCCGGCGCCGCAGGCACGCGGCGCACACAGCGGCCAGGTTGCGAAGCTCATCGACGTGACCAAATGCATCGGCTGCAAGGCCTGCCAGGTCGCGTGCATGGAATGGAACGACCTGCGCGACGAGGTCGGCCATTGCAGCGGCCACTTCGACAACCCGCCCGATCTCGGCGGCCAGTCGTGGACGATCATGAAGTTCGCCGAGCACGAACACGCCGACGGCAGCCTCGAGTGGCTGATCCGCAAGGACGGCTGCATGCATTGCGCCGATCCGGGTTGCCTGAAGGCCTGCCCGTCGCCCGGCGCGATCGTGCAGTACGCCAACGGCATCGTCGATTTCCACGAGGAGAACTGCATCGGCTGCGGCTACTGCGTGACCGGCTGCCCGTTCGACGTGCCGCGCATCTCCAAGCACGACAGGAAGGCCTACAAGTGCACGCTGTGCTCGGACCGCGTCGCGGTCGGCCAGGAACCGGCCTGCGTGAAGACCTGCCCGACCGGCGCGATCGTGTTCGGCAGCAAGGAGGACATGCACGAGCACGCCGCCGAGCGCATCGAGGACCTCAAGTCGCGCGGCTACGCCAATGCCGGCCTGTACGACCCAGCCGGTGTCGGCGGCACGCACGTCATGTACGTGCTGCACCACGCCGACCAGCCCGAGCTCTACAGCGGCCTGCCGAAGAACCCGGTGATCAGTCCGTTCGTGTCGTTGTGGAAGGGTGCGGCCAAGCCACTCGGCCTGCTCGCGATCGCCGCCACCGCGTTCGCCGGCTTCCTGCATTACATCGGCATCGGCCCGAACCGCACCGATGAGCACGACGAGCGCGAAGCCGAACGCGAGGCGCAACGGCTGCGCGCGGAGGAGCACCCATGAACCGCGAACACGACCGCGAGATCGTGCGCTACCGCGCCCCGACGCGCATCAACCACTGGATTGTCGCGATCAGCTTCGTGCTCGCCGCGCTGTCCGGCCTCGCGCTGTTCCATCCGGCCCTGTTCCCGCTCGCCAGCCTGTTCGGCGGTGGGCCGTGGACGCGCATCCTGCATCCGTTCATCGGCGTGGTCATGGTCGTCGCGTTCGTACTGCTCGCCGCGCGCATGTGGCGCGACAACCGCATCGACGCGCGCGACCGCGCCTGGCTGCGCAACGTCGGCGACGTCATCCACAACCGCGAGGAGAACCTGCCCGAGGTCGGCCGCTTCAACGGCGGCCAGAAGCTGCTGTTCTGGGTGCTCGTGACGTGCGTGCTCGTCCTGCTGCTGTCGGGCCTCGTGATCTGGCGCGCCTACTTCAGCCAGTGGTTCCCGATCGGCGCGATCCGCCTGTCCGCGGTCGCGCACGCGCTGTTCGGCCTGATCCTCGTCTGTTCGATCATCGTGCACATCTACGCCGCGATCTGGGTCAAGGGCTCGCTGCGCGCGATGACCGAGGGCAAGGTCAGTTACGGCTGGGCCTGGCGCCACCATCGCGCGTGGTTCCGCGAGGTCGTCAGCGCAAGGCGGCGCGCCGACTGAAGCGGTGCCCGCGGTGCATTGCGGCGCGGCTCGCGGCCGCGCTGGACGCCGCGGCGTGCAGCGACGACGATAGCGCTCCATCCCCGCACGACGCCGTCCCGCCATGGCGCAACGCATCCTCGAGCGCGGCCAGATCGAGACGCTGAATTACGAGCTGGAAACCGCCAAGAA
Organism: Lysobacterales bacterium; assembly: GCA_017302215.1. Lineage (GTDB taxonomy): Bacteria > Pseudomonadota > Gammaproteobacteria > Xanthomonadales > Rhodanobacteraceae > Dokdonella. The sequence goes on along the minus strand of JAFLDX010000193.1, from coordinate 24 downwards.
ACGCCAGCAGGACTTCTATCTCGA